>JANXUO010000393.1 GCA_025356245.1 Hymenobacter sp. | reverse complement strand
AAGCCATCAAAGGCCTCGAAGAAAAGAAAAACCAGAAGGATGGTTTGACTGGTGTACCCTCTGGGTTCACGGCGCTTGACCGCGTCACTAGTGGCTGGCAACCTTCTGACTTAGTTATTATTGCGGCACGGCCAGGGATGGGAAAAACGGCTTTCGTGGTGTCGGCCATGCGCAACGCGGCGGTGGAGTTCAAAAAGCCGGTGGCCATTTTCTCGCTCGAAATGTCGTCGTTACAGCTTGTGAATCGATTGATTTCGGCCGAGGCGGAACTGGATTCGGACAAGATTAAGAAGGGCACGCTCGCCGACTACGAGTGGCAGCAGCTCAACCACAAGATTACCGACCTTTCGCAAGCACCCATTTTCATTGACGACACGCCGGCGCTGAGCATTCGGGAGCTACGCACGAAATGCCGCCGCTTGAAATCGGTGCACGACGTGCAGCTCATCATCGTCGATTATTTGCAGTTGATGTCGGGCAACACCGACGGGCGCGGCGGCAACCGCGAACAGGAAATTGCCAGTATCTCGCGGGCCCTCAAGGGCATTGCTAAGGAGTTGAACGTGCCGGTGCTGGCTTTGTCGCAGCTTTCGCGCTCGGTGGAAACGCGGGGCGGCGAGAAGCGCCCGCAGCTGAGCGACCTACGCGAATCGGGCTCCATCGAGCAGGATGCCGACATGGTTATTTTCCTCTATCGGCCCGAATACTATGGGCTTGACCAGGACGCCGAGGGCAACTCGACGCAGGGCGTAGGCGAGGTCATCATCGCCAAGCACCGCAACGGCTCGCTCGAAACGGTGCAGCTTAAGTTCATCGGCAAGTTCACCAAGTTTGGCGACCTGGACGGCGGCAACAATTTCCCCGGCGATGCGGGCGGCTATACACCCATGGGCCTGCCCACCAGCAATTTCGACGCGCCAGCCGATGGGGCCGGGGCCGGTTTTGCACCCAACACTATTCGCTTAGGCTCGAAGATTAACGAGTCGCCGGTGCCTTTTCCTAAAAACGCGCCTAGTAAGTTTGAGGAGCCCCCGTTTTAAGGGTTTGCAGTGGTCGGACGAATCGCCCGAAGGGCTTCGTCCGACCATTAACCGTTGAACGACTCGCACCTGGTTGCAGTGGGGCAGCCTACGTAGCCGGGGTCGGACGAAGCCCTTCGTCCGCCCCCGGCCTCGACCCCGCCCCCGGCCTCGCCCCCGGCCCCGGCCTCGACCCCGGCCCCGGCCGCTACTCGCCGCCGCTGCCGAGGCCGGGGGCGGCGTTGCCCTGCACGCCCTGGGTATTGGGCAGGCCCATCTTCTCTTCGCGTTTGCGCTGGTATTTGTCGAACTGCGCAGGGGCAAGCACGTCTTTGAGGGCCGCGAGGCGGGCGGCGCTGATGTCTTCGATGACGCTGCGCATTTTGGTGGGGTTGCCGCGGTAGCGCACGCAGGCGGTTTCGACGTTATCGACGCTGCGGTGGTTGATGAGGCGCACCTTGGCCACTTGCTGGGGATTAAGCCCCAGGTTGGTTTGCATATTGGTGGTAAGGGCATTGGCGCGGGCGTCGATGCTGGCCTCGGTGGGCAGGGCGGCAGCGGGCGGGGCCTGTGCGGCTTCGATGGGGAGGGCCGCGGCCATTTTACGGCGCTGCTGTGCGGCCAAGGGCTCCCGGCCCTTTTGGGCCTGGGCGGCAAAGCCAGCCAGCAGGCCAAGCAACGCGAGCGAGGCAGTGCGGGCGGTGGTACGGTAATTCATAAGATAACAGCGGGTAGGGTGGCGGGGTGGAGGGCCGGGCGTTGAGCGACTTGCCTGCGGCCCTAACGCAAAGTACGGGCCTAAAATTTGGGCTCTCCATTACTTTGGCGCAACATTTTGGCCCGAAACCGCATACAAGCACCATGAAGAAGAAAACTCGTACCAACTGGCTGCTTTCGGCGGGCCTTGGGGCCGTAGCACTGGCTGCTACCCTTTACGGCAACCGTCGGGGCTCGTACAACCTTTCGCGCCGCGTGGTGCTCATTACCGGCGGTTCGCGCGGATTGGGGCTGGTGCTGGCGCGGCAAGCCGCCACCGAGGGTGCCCGTCTGGCTTTGTGCGCCCGCGATGCCGCCGAGCTCGACCGCGCCCGGCAGCAGCTGCTGGCCCTGGGGGCCGCCGAAGCCGATGTGCTGATATTAACGCAGGACATCACCAACGCCGACGAGGTGGAGGCCATGGTGCGCGAAATAGAAGCCAAGCTGGGGCCAGTGGATGTGCTCATCAACAACGCGGGAATTATCACCGCCGGGCCTTTGGAGAACATGGAGCCGCGCGATTTTCAGGAGTCGATGGACACCCACTTCTGGGCTCCGCTGAACCTGATGCAGGCCGTGCTGCCCGCCATGCGCCGCCGGGGCGAGGGCCGCATTGTGAACGTGGCGAGCCTGGGCGGCAAGGTAGCCATCCCGCACATGGCCCCGTACAGCGCCAGCAAGTTTGCCCTCGTGGGCCTATCCGAAGGGTTCCGGGCCGAGTTGAAGCAGTTCGGCATCCGCGTTACCACCGTGTGCCCTGGGCTGCTGCGCACCGGCAGCGCGGGCCACGCCGAGGTAAAGGGCCAGCACCAAAAGGAGTTTGCCTGGTTCAGCATTGCCGATGCGCTGCCGGGCTTCTCGATGGATGCCGAGCAGGCCGCCCGCCAAATCTGGAACGCTGTGCGGCGCGGCGACGGCGAAATCATCTTGTCGCTGCCCGCCAAATTGCTGTCCACGCTGCACGGGCTGCTGCCCGGCACCACCACCGACATACTGGGTTGGATGAACCGTGCCCTGCCCGCCACCGGCGAGAGCGAGGCCGCCAACGTGCGCCGGCGCGGCTCCGAAAGCGAGTCGGCCCTGACCCGCTCGCCGCTGACGGCCCTGAGCCGCAAAGTTGCGGCGAAGAATAACGAGCTGTAAACCGGGTTTTCAAGCCGTTCTTTGGGGGCGGCAACCGTTGGTTTTCCGCGGCTGGGCCCGGCTGGTTAACGGGCTAAAAACCCGTTTCACAAATGACTTACCCTTTGGAGCTAGGCTGGGGGCCGTGGCGGCTGCCGGTGCATTTGCTCTGCGAAGTGCTGGCCTACACCCTGGGTTACCGCCTCTATGCACACCTGCGGGCCGCCGCCGCCGACCCCATCGGCACCGAACACCGGCAGTGGATATTCGTGGCTGCCGCCGCCGGTGCGCTGCTGGGCTCGCGTGCGCTGGGCCTGCTGGAGCACCCGGCGCTACTGTTGCACCCGCCCGGCGGGTGGCTATACTACTTCACCAACAAAACCATTGTGGGGGGCTTCCTGGGCGGCCTGATTGGCGTGGAGCTGGTGAAAAAACGCCTCGGCATTCGGGCTTCCAGCGGCGATTTGATGGTGTTTCCGCTGCTGTTGGGGCTGGCCGTGGGCCGCCTGGGTTGCCACCTGAGCGGGCTGGAGGATGGCACTTTTGGCACGGCCACGGCCCTGCCCTGGGGCCTGAATTTTGGCGATGGCGTTTACCGCCACCCCACCAATTTGTACGAAATAGGCTTTCTGGGGCTGTTGGGGCTGGGGTTGTGGCTGGCCGGGCGCCGCTGGTCGCTGCCCAACGGCCGGCGGTTCGAGGTGTTTCTGGCCAGCTACCTGCTGTTTCGGCTGGCGGTGGAGTTTCTCAAGCCCACGCCGGCCCCGGCGGGTTGGGGGCTTACGGCCATTCAGTGGGCCTGCGTGGCGGGATTGGGGTATTACGCTTGGTTGTGGGGGAAGGAGTTAAGAGTTAAGAGTTAAGAGTTATGGGGAGGGAGTATGCCCAACTCCTAACTCTTAACTGGCCATTCGCTGGCTTCGGCGGCGGGCTGGGGGAGGCCGGCTTCGCGGGCCAGGGGGGCAGCGCCTGATTGCCAGAGGTGGGCCAGCAAGGCGTTGGTGGCGGGGGCCAGCTCGAGGTGGTAGTCTTCGTGCAGCTTGTGGGCGGCTTGCAGGGCCAGCTGGGTGCGGCGCACGAGGTGTTGGAGCAGGGGCTGGGTGGGGCCGTGCAGCCGGGCCACCAGGCCGGGCTGCTGCCGAAACACGTTCAGCAGCAGGCGCAGGCTCAGCTCGATTTCGCCGCGGGCATCGCCGGTGATTTTGCCGTGGTAGGCCAGCCGCGCCTGCAACTGCCGCAGGATGACGAGCAGGTCGTTGGGGGTTTGGTGGAAGCCGCGCACGGGGTCATCGACCCAGGTTTGGAGGGCGGCGCGGCGCTGGGCCAGGGCGTCGTCGCCTTCGAGGAGGCGGAAGGCGAGCTGCTCGGTAAGCACAGCATCCTGAGCTACGAGGCGGGCCAGGAGCTGGTCTTTTTCACGCGGGGGCAGGGCCAGCAGGGCCTGGCGCAGGGCAGGGGAGAGGGCGGGCATCCTTTCAGTTGAGAGTTAAGAGGGGTTGGGGAAAGAAACACAAAAAGCCCCGCTGGTGGAGGAACCAGCGGGGCTTTAGGAGGAATGTTGGCGGGCGCTTACTGCTCCTCGGGCAAGGTATAGGCGGTGTCGCTGGGGTTGGTGAGCTCGCGGGGGAGGTTGTCGGACGAGGCGGCAACGGGGCCGTTGGCTTGCAGCTGGTCGCGGTCGGTGCGTTGCGAATCGTCCATCAGGTCGGCCATTTGCTGGTCTTCGGTGGTGTTTTCGAGGACCTGGCCGTGGGTGGCGGCGTCGAGCATGGGGGTCGAAGCGCCGTCGTCAGCAGGGTTTGCTTTGTCGGGGACGTTGGTTTGGTTGGGCGTGGTCATGGGGCGGGTTCTTTTGGGGGAATAGTGGGAAAGGATGGCCGATGAGGCGGGGCCTACTTATCGTCTTTGGTGTTGAATAACTGGTCGTTTTTTTCGTCGTCGCGGGTGTTGTGGGTGCCGCCGCCGGCGTAGCGGGGGTCGTCTTTGGCCCAGGCTTCGCGGGTTGCTTCGTTGTCGGCGTCGTGGAGCTGGGCGGCGCGCACGGCGGCGGGGTCCTGGTTTTGCTCCACGTGGCCGGGCTGGTCGGCGGGGTCAGCTTCGCGGGCTTCGAGGGCGTAGTTTTCGGTGCCGGAGGCGGGTTTTACTTCGTCGGCATCTTCCTTGAAGAAGCTAAACTCGTCGGGGTTGTCGTTGTGGCCCGAGTTGGTGGAGTTGGGCTGCTCGGCGGGCTTATTGGCGGGGGCGTTGGGGTCGGGGGTCATCGAGAAAAAAGAAAGGTGAAGGCCGGGCTTACGGTCCGGCTAAGGTAATACGGGCGGTTGGGTTTGTTGTTTCTCGTCCTTGGTTTTGGCGAGTGCGGCTGTCCTAAGTTTTTGGCGAGTGCGGCTGTCCCGCAGTGGGCGCGGTGGGAAAGCAGTGGTGCGCAGTGTCGTGCTGTCAATTACGCAGCCGCTACTCCCGCACCAGGCGCAGGTGCTGGGTGGCCCCGGCGGCGTTGCGCACCAGCAGCGCGTACACGCCCGGCGCGGCGGTGGCCAGGGCGGCGTTGAGGCGGTCCTGGCCGGTGGCGAGGGGGCCGGTGGTTTCGGCCAGCAGGGTTTGGCCCAGGGCGTTGGTGAGGCGCAGGGTGAAGGCCGCGCCGCTGCCGGGTCCGGCGGCCACGAGCTGCACAGCCCCGGCCGTGGGGTTGGGGAACACGGCCAGCAGCGGCGGCCCGGCGGCCGTGCGGGTGGCCAGGGCCGTGAAGCTGCCCACGGCCAGGGCCAGGTAGCGGGGGCTGAGGGCCGCGAAGCTGGCCGCCCACGGCCCGCCGCCGGTGGCAGGCACGGCGGCGGGGCTCAGGCGTGTCCAGGTGGCGCCCGGCGTGGCATCGTAGCTGAAAAGGGCGCTTTGGGTGCGGTCGAAGGCCGGGTTTTCGGCGGCGGCGTCCCAGCCCAGGGTGAGGGTGCCGCTGCCGCAGCAGTTGGGGGCCGCGCCGGTGCTCAGGAGCCAGGTGTGGTTCACGAAGCGGGCGGCGGGGCCGAAGGCGGGGCCGCTGCTGGCGTTGGCCAGCACCCCGTCCACGACGCGCACGCCGTAGAGGGGCGAGCCGAACGACCCCTGGTGGGCGTAGGTGAAGGGCGCATAGCCGCGGGCCGTGCCCACGGGGTAGAGCACCGACGGGCTGGCCTGCGAGGCGCGCAGGCAGGTGCCGCCGCCGCTGGCCGGGCCGTCGGTGAGGACGTAGCTGGCCGCCGAGCCGCCCTGGACGACGGGGCCGATGCTGACGTTGTGCGGCCCCAGGGCCAGGCGGCCGGTGGTCAGGAGCAGGGTGTCGCGCACGGTGAGGGGGGCGTCGAGGGCCACGTCGGCCGAGTCGTTGGCGATTTCGACGCGGGCCAGGGTGAGGGGGGCGGTGCCGCCCAGGCGCTGGGGCTGGCGGCTGAGGCCGGTGAAGCGCCAGGTGCCGTCGCCGGCCAGCGGGCCGTTGGCCACGAGGTCGCCGAAGAGCTGCACGGTGGCGCGGCGGGCTGCGGTGAGGCTGGTGCCGGCCTCGACGGTGAGGCGGGCGGCGGCCAGGAAGCCCCCGGCGGGCACCACCGGCGCGGGCGTGGCCCCGGCCGGAATAAGCAGGTCGAGGTCGCCGTCGGGTAGGCGGCCGGCTTCGTAGTTGCGGCAGTCGAGGGCGTTGGCGGTGCCGGCGGCGGCGGTCCAGATGGCCAGGCGGGGGGCGGGGGAATTGGCCGGCAGGCGGGTGTTGACGGCGGTGGGGGCTTCGTAGCGCAGCTGCACGAAGGCCCGCTGCCCGGCCTGGGCGGCGGTGGCGTTGCGGATTTTCACTGTCAGCCATTCGTCGGCGGCGGGCGTGAAGGTGCCGCTGAGGGTGCCCGCGCCGGTTTGGGTGCCGCGCAGGGCGTTGGTGGCGCTGAAGAGGCCGATGGTGAGGGCATCGGGGCCGGTGGTGCGGGCGGGGTAGAGGAAGTACTCGACGAGGCCGTTGGCGCGGGCGAAGATTTTGCCCGCCGTGCGCCAGGCGGTGCTGTTGGCGGGCAGGGCGCCGCCCTGGCCCAGGCTGCGGCAGTTGCTGTCGCCGAGGTCGTCGGCCATTTCCCACTCCTGGGCCGTGCGGGCGGGGCGGGCGGGGGTGTAGGTGCTGTTGTCCTGGCCCACGGGAGCCCAGACGGAGTAGCCGCGGCGGCCGAGCAAGGCGGTGCCGTTGCAGGGCGGGGTGTTGACGGCCACCTGGCCGCCGGCGCCGACGGTGACGGTGGCCGTGCCGTTGGCCCCCGAATAATCTTTGAGGACGGTGCCGGGGGCGAAGCTGCTGGCCACGGTGTTGGTTTGCCAGGTGGTGAAGTTGTCGTTGATGCCGATGAGGGCGCGGCCGCCGCGCTCGATGACGAGGTGGTCGGGGGCTTGCCAGCGCACGAAGTAGGCGCCGGCCTTGAAGTTGAGGTGCTGGTGGCACCAGATGAGGTTGGCCACGTCGGAGCGCACGGGCAGGGCGGCGGCATCGGCGGGGAGGTGGGTGTAGCGCTGGCCGTTGTTCAAATCGAACAAGTCCTCAATAAAAACATAGGGGTTGCCATCGACGGCGAGGGCGATGGCGTAGGCGGGGGCGAGGCGGGGGTCGCCGGGTTCGATGTGGGCCACGAGCTCCTGGCTGGTGTTCCAGCCGGCGTAGGTGCCGGTGGGGCCGAGGCGGGGGCGGAAGGAGTCGTGCGAATTGACCCAGGGGGCGGTGCGGTGGACGTAGGTGTTGGAGGCGGGGTAGTAGGCCACGCGCTGGTTTTGCTGGGCGGCGGGCACCTGGCTCAGGTCGTAGGCGCCGCCGCTGGCTACCATGCCGTAAATGGCCCCGCGCAGGCTGAAGTCGAAGGTGCCCATGCCGAAGTCGGAGCCGCCGTTGCGGCCGTTGATGGCGGTGGTGTAGTTGTCCAATTCCTGCTTGCTGCCCACGAATTCGCCGACGTTGTGCATGGCTTCGCCGCCGCTGGCGAAGCCGGCCAGGTACTTGAGGTTGTACATCCAGTCTTGCTGGGGGGCGTAGCCGTAGTTTTTGACGGCATCCCAGCG
>JANXUO010000372.1 GCA_025356245.1 Hymenobacter sp. | reverse complement strand
TCCCGAAGGAAGCATCTGTACGCCGAGTAATTCAATCGTGCAGCAAAGCGGTACAGATGCTTCCTTCGGGACGCAAGATGAGGCATGACCGGGCTTTAGTTTCCCAAACAGCTTTAAAAACGAAAAACGCCCCGCAACACGTGTTGCGGGGCGTTTTTCAGCACAAGCCACCGGTGGGGCTAGCAATACTCCTCGAACGCCCCTTGCAGGTTGTTGACGATGCGCATGGCATCGGAGCCTTCGATGTGGTAGCGCTCAATCATGTGCACCAGCTCGCCGTCTTTGAAGAGGGCAATGCAGGGCGAGGAGGGCGGGTAGGGCAGCAGGTGCTCGCGCATCTTGGCCACGGCCTCGGTTTCCATGCCCGCAAACACGGTCACGAGCTTGCCGGGCTTTTTGTCGGCGCTGGCCAAAGCCATTTTGAGGGCCGGGCGGGCCTTGGCGGCGGCGCAGCCGCACACCGAGTTCACGGCCACCAGCACGGTGCCGGTGGTGTCGGCCAGGGCGGTGTCCACGGCTTCGGGCGTCATCAGTTGCTCGAAACCAGCGTCGGTCAGGTCTTGGCGGATGGGGGCCACCATGTATTCGGGGTAAACGGCCATAGGAATTAGCAGGAAAAATAAGCGCGGCCAGGCCGCATGAGGGGGCAAATTTACGCACGGCACCGGCAGCCGGCGCGGCGGCCGGTTGCGGCCTACCCCGCCCCGCCTACGGCTGCACCGCCAGGCGGCGGGCCAGCGGCCCTTCGCGGGGCAGCAGGCGCAGGGTGTAGAGGCCGGCGGCCAGGGCGCTTACGTCGAGGGTATAGGTCAGGGTGCCCGCCTGCACGGGCAGGCTGCCCCGCCACACGGCCCGGCCCAGGGCGTCGAGCAAGGCGGCGGGCACGGGCGGCTGCGGCCGCAGGCCCGCCAGGCGCACCTGCGCCGTGGCCCCGGCCGGATTCGGAAACACCTGCAACGCCGCCGCCAGCGCCCGGCTGGCCTGCGTGGCCGAGGGCGCCCCCCAGGGGTACACCACCGTCGTGGCCGTGCAGCCCAGGTTGTTGGTCACGCTCAGGCGCACGGGTGTGCCGGGGGCGGGCACGGCGGCATAGGCGTGGAGGCCGGGCGCCGGGCTGTCGTTCGTCGTGCCGTCGCCCCAGGCCCAGTGCCAGGCCACCAGTTGCCCGTAGCGCGGGCCGCCCGTGCTGGCTTGCAGCACCCGCAGCGTGTCGGCCCGCCGGCCCAGGGCGGCTACGAAGTAGGCCACCGGCGGCGTTTGGCAGTACGGTGGCTGGTAGGGCGCGGGCAGCCCGTTCAGGCGCAAGAGGCCGATGCCGGAGTCCAGGTTCAGGCTCGGGGCCGCCTGCGCCCGCCTCCGCTCGCCGAACAGGCTGAGGGTGCCGTCGGGGTTGGGCAGCACCCGCAACGGCCGGTTGGTGGAAAACCCTGCCGGGGCGTTGGGGTACATTTGCTGGCTCAGTATCCCCAGCGTTGCGCCGTCGAAGGTCAGCACGGCCGCGTCATAGGAGTTGATGCGGTCGTTGGGCAGGCGCAAGTAGGGGCCAGCGGCCAGCACCCGGCCGTCGGCCAGCACGCTTACTCCCTGCAGCTCGCACGCCGGGCTGTAGCGGTCGGGCACGGGCGAGGTGATGGTCTGCTGGGCCAGCACCCGGCCCGCCGAGTCCAGCCGCAGCAGGTAGCCGCTGTTGCGCGGGTTGCCCGTGCCGGTCGGCACCGTGAGCGGGCGCGTGACGCCCGCCAGCACCAGCCCCCCGTCGGGCATCAGGGCCGCGTCCAGGGCAAAAGCCGGGTCGTCGTTACCGCGCAGGCGGGTGTAGCGCCGGGCGGGCAGCGTGTCGCCCCAGGCCGTAATGCCGCCTATCCACACATCGAAGGCATAAGGGCCGGTGGGGCTGCCCACCCGCCGCAGCTTGGTGCCGATGAGGGCGTAGCTGCCGTCCAGGCGTGGCACGAGGTTCGAGATTACCTGGTCTTGCACGGGGTACGTGCGCTCCCACACTTGGCGGCCTGCCGCATCGAAGCGGTAAAGGTGGGGCAGCAGGTGCCCGTTTGCCTGCACATCTGCCATCAGTACGAGGCAGCCGTTGTCGGGCAGCACCAGCAGTTTCTCCTGAAGCGTGTAAGCATTGTAGTTCAGGCGAACGTACCAGCGCCGTTGCAGCCGGCCCAGGCTGTCGCACACCATCATCAGAGCACCGTAGCGGCGAAGGGAGTCGCTCACGCCCCCAATCGTGACGAAACGGCCATCGGGGCGGAGCCCGATGTCGGAAACTCGGGCGGAACCCGTCGGGTAGATGTTGGTGGGGTAGCGGACAGCGGAGAGCGAGTCGCCCCGCTGATTGAGGAAATAAACGAACGGCACATTGGGGCGGCCGTTGCCTTGCGTGGTATAGCCCCCCACCACGTACCGGGTACGGCTGAGCCGGGCGTAGCCGCCCGGGTAGAAGAAGGTGCCGGAGGTGGTGGAAGTGCCCCGGATGCCATAGAATTCGCGTTGCCAGCCAAACACCGTTGGCCCCTGGGCCAACGCCGCCAGGTGGCTGGTGGCCCCTAGCAGGGCCACCAGCAGGAAGTGGATAAGCGCTTTCATCGCGATTGAGGACTACTAGTGCGCAACCAATAAGCGTTGCGTCTGCACGGGCAGCCCATCGGCCAGCAGCGTACAGAAGTACAGCCCGTTGGGCAGGTCGCGCACCGACAGGCGGCCTTCCTGTTCCCCAACGGCGAGGCTGACTTTTCGGATTTCTTTGCCGTCCAGACCCGCGCGAACCAATAGTTCGGCCCGGTGAGCGCCACTGGGCAGCACGTAGCCAATGGTGGTTTCCTCAGCCACCGGATTTGGAGCGGCGGGCTTCATGCGGCCCGTTATCTTTCGACCCATGGCAAGCGTGGGCCGCTGAAGGCCGGTATTGGGGTAGCCGTCGGCGGCACATCCATTGGAGTTACCGGTAGGTGGAAAGTAAGTTCCTGCCCCGTTCACATTGACAGCGCCAAAACTGGCATTCTGCACGTCCGTCTTAAAATTGCCGTAAGACGGATTATCATCAAACGTATTGTAATTTATCGGCCCGTTTGCCGCATCGTTGTAGATGGAAAAGTGCGTACCCGCAATCCCGTTCTGGTCAAGGGCAAACCGGTTTTTGATTATTCCGTTGCCGCTGCTGTTCGCTTGCAGTATCACGCTTGTATTGGGCAGCGCGTAAAACCCGTAGGTATCGCCGTTGCGCTGCAAGCCGGGGTCATCGAAGCGGGCAAAGGTGTTGCAGCTGTTCTCGACCACGATACCCGCTCCGCCACCGTTGCGGTCGCCCAGCTCCACGGCGCGGTCGCAGTTGAGCGTGGTGTTGGCTTCAAGGGTGGTGGGGGCTTGCTGCCCGGCCGTGAGGCTGATGCCCGCGTGCAGCAGGCGGAAGTAGTTGCTGGTGGCCGAGGTGAGTTGGTCGGCGTAGATGCCGGTTTGGGAGTAAAAGCCCTGGGCGGGGAAGTTGTAATTTGTCATGTAAGTACTATCCGGGCGCACAAAGCGGTTGCCGGTCGCCACCAAGGGCATTTGCAGGGCCAGCAATGGCCGCCACGTTGCCCGGCGGGCAGATTTGCGGGGGGAGTAAACATTTTCATGCGAGGTTGGGATTAAATTTGGTGAAATATACCGGTATTTTTTACTTTTCCACTCCCCAAGCCGCCATCTTTTCAAAAAGCTGCTCAGGCCATTGCGCCACGCCGCCCGGCCGCGCCCGGTTGGTGGCCGCCGCCCCGGCGGGAGCGGCGGCCACGGCCCTTCCTTACCCCTTCACCCGCCAGCCGCCGGCCGCAAGCTGGCTCGTTTGCAGGGCCAGCACGAAGGGTTCGGTGGCGGGGTCGCCGAGCAGGGCGTAGTCGTCGAGCAGGCGCTTTTTGCCGTTTTTCACCAGCAGGCCCTGGCCGGGGCGGGGGCGGCTGCCGGCGGTAGCGCCCAGGTAAAACACCACCTCGTGGCCCCGGCCGCCGGTGTTGTAGAGGGTGGGGGTGGGCACGTCTTTTTCCAGCAGGTTGTACAGCAGCTGGGGCACGTCGTAGGGCGTGGCGCCCCTGGCCCGGAAAGCGTGGGCGGGGCGGCTTTTGGGCAGCACCCGCAGCGCCTCGTACTGCATCACCAGCGCGGGCTGGGCAAACTGCTGAAAGTGCACAAACTTGTCAAGGTCGGCCAGCGTGGCATCGGCGGCGGCCAGCAGCGGGGGCAGGCGGTCGGTGGCGGCCTTGGCGGCCTTTTGCATCTCCACCACCTCGCCGGTGCCGGCGTTGAGGGCCGCCAGGTCGGCCACGAGCACGGCCAGAATGGCGGGGTCGTAGCCGGTTTCGGCGGGCTTGAGGGCCTCCTTTGGCAGGGTGCCCACGGCCGCCGCCACCTGCTGGACGTAAGTCAGAAACGCCCGCTCGGCCCCGCTCAGGTAGCCGTTCACGGGCTTTTTGAGGGCGGCTTTGAGTTGCTCGTCGGGGCTCAGCACCAGCACCAGCCCGCGCAGGGCCTCGGCTTTGTCGGCGGCTTCGCGCTTCACCTCGTTGCGGCTGCGGGTAATGCCGCTGGTGGCCGCCTGTTGCAGCTGCGCTTCGGCGTCGATGGCCTGCACGTCGGTGCCGAGCTGCTTCACCAGGTCGGCCACGCGCTTGATGCCCAGCAGCAGGGCCCCAGCGTGTAAAAGGAAGTACAGCACGTTGCCGTACATTTTGCGGTGGTTTTTTTGGTCCTGTACCATGCGAATTAAAAAAGTGAAATGAATGGCATTCACCGATGGAAATGCTGACCGAAAGTATGCTATAATTTTTTATTTTTTGAGCAATTGATTTGCCCCCGGTGCTGCCAGCACCTGCCCGCACAGTCAAACGCCCCGCTTGCCTGCCCCAGTAGGCTTCTTGCCCGCCCAAATGTGCTCCTTGCTATCCCAAGACCTCTGCTTGCCCTCCCAAATGTGCTCCTTGCTATCCCAAATGTGCTCCTTGCCTCCCCAAGTAAGCTCCTTGCCCGCCCAAGCCCTCCCCTTGCCACCCCTAAAAAGCCAATTCCCGTTTTGCCCAGCCTCCTAATCAACGCCAGCCTAAAAAATCGGCAGGCTCCCCCTATCCTTTTTCAGAGAGGGGGCCGTTGCCCCGTAGGAGTCTCGTGAGGCTCCGTTGGACAAAAATTGCCCGGCAGCCGCTATATTCGTCCGGTCGGCGCAGTCGGCTGCTCTTATTCCTATGAAATACTTCTTCGTGATGGTGGCCGCCGCTGGCGTGTGGGCTACTGCCCCCGCCCAGGCCCAGGTCGATTCGGTGCGGGCCAAAACCCTGCCCGGCAAACAAGTGGCCGAAAAAGCCTACAATGCCGGCCTCAGCAGCTTCAACGGCCACAGCTACGAGGCGGCCCTCAAAAGTTTTGACGCGGCCATTGCTGCCAAGCCCGACTTTGCCCCGGCCTACGCCAACCGCGCCGCCACGCACTTTGAGCTAAAAAGCTACGCCCAGGCCGCCCAGGACTACACCCAGGCCCTTAAGCTGGAGCCCGGTGCCTACGCCAGCTACTTTGGCCGGGGCCAGGCCCTGGAAGCCGAGGGCAAGCCCACCGAAGCCGAGGCCGACTACGCCGAAGCCCTCAAAGCCAACCCCGCCTACGCCCCGGCGTGGTACAACCGCGGCGTGCTGCGCTT
>JANXUO010000348.1 GCA_025356245.1 Hymenobacter sp. | reverse complement strand
CGATCTGGCCCCCGGCCGTGGGCCCGCCCGGTGCGCGCCCCGCCAACCAGCAGCAGCAGCAGAATCAGCCCCGAAGCCAGGCACCGGCCGGAGCGAATGAAGAGAAAGCAGTAAGTCATCGGCTGAAGAAGTGAGAGGTGGAAAATGAAATGCAAGTCGTTCGGCAGGAGTGCGCGGGCCGGGCCAGAATGGCGGGTTATTCGCGCACCACTTTGCGGGTGAGCTGCCGGGTGCCTTGCCGCAAGCTGAGCAGGTACAGGCCCTGTGGCCAATGGGCCGCTTCGGGCAGCGTGACGGTGCCGGCGCCTTCGGCGGGCGCCAGCAGCTGGCTCCACACGGTGCGGCCCAGGGCGTCGGTCACGCGCAGGGTAGCCAGCCCAGCCGAGGCCGTGCGCACCCGCAGGCTCAGCACCTCGCCGGTGCGCAGCGGCGTGGGGAAGGCTTCCAGGGCCAGGCCGGGGGCGGCGGGCACCTGCACGGTACGCACGGGCGAGAAGCTTTCGGCCCCGTCGGCGTCCACTTGGCGGAGGCGGTAGTACACTTGGTCGGCGGCGTAGCGGCTCAGGTTCGCGTCCAGCCACTCGTAGCGGTGGGGCTGGCTGCTGGTGCCGTGGCCGGCCACCCGCCCAAGGGCGTGGAAATCGACGCCATCGGCCGAGCTTTCGATGCCGAAATACGCGTTGTTTTTCTCCGAAGCCGTGGTCCAGCGCAGGTGGCCATTGGTGCCCTCGCGCTCGGCCGTGAACTCGCTCAGCTCGACGGGCAGCGGGTTGGCCGCGTTGCTCACGGTGAAGCGGTTGAGCACGGCCGCGCTGCGGCTGAGGCTGCGGGCGGCGGCGTTGGCGGGCGCGCCCACGGGAATCCAGGGGTTGCCGGCGGCGGCCTGCTGCCAGCCGCGGGCCTGGGTGAAGTTGGTCAGGCCGTTGTCGTCGTCGGCCAGCCAGCTGAAGGTGACGGGCACGGCGCTGGTGGGCTGGCTGGTGGGCACGATGGTCCAGATGCGGTCAATGCCCTGGGTGCTGGCCGTCAGGTTGGTGCCGTAGCTCACGTTCTGGGTAGCCAGCCCGGCCGTGCGGGTGATGCTGACGGCGCCCAGGGCCTGCCCGCTGCCATCGAGCACCACGCCGTGGCCGAAATCGACCACGCCGGGCACGGCGCTGCGGGTTATTTTCAGGTTGCCCTGCACGTAGCGGCCGGGGGCCTCGCCGGCCAGGGCCGCGCCGTTGGGCAGGCTGATAGTAGCCGTGGGCAGGGTGCGCACCAGCCCGCTCGTGAGGGTGAGCAAGGTGCTGACGGTGAGGTTGCCGGGCACCAGCAGGCGGTTGTTGCCGGTGGGGCCGGCGTTGTTCTGCTCCAGGTTGGGCAGGGCGGTGCCGGCCGGGGCGTTCAGGCTCTGGTCCTGGGTGCCGCTGAAACGGAGCAGACCCGCCCCGGTGGCGGTGGCCCCCGACGACAGGGCGAAGTCGCCGGTGAGCTCCACGGTGCCGCTGTTGGCCAGCACGCCGGCCGACTGGCTGAGCAGGCCCCCGTTCACGAAGAGCGTGGTGCCGGGCGCCACCGTCAGGGTGGCGCCGTTGTTGGTGAGCGTCTGGGCCGGGGCCGCCAGCGGCGCGAGGGCCAGCAGGGCCGGCAGCAGGCGAAAGACCGAAAAGGGAATAGATTTCATATTGAGGAGGCTTGAATCGTTGATTTCTTGAGCATTGTCAGCATTTGGCTTACTCCTGAGCTGCCAGGTGGCGGGCGGCGGAGGGATGCCTTAGCGGGTACCGGCTTGGGCAACGGGCGCCTCGCCGAGCAAGCGGGCCAGCTGGACTTTCAGGCTTTGGATGTCGGCCGTCTGCGTCGCGTCGCGGTCCTGCTGCGCCGTGGCTTGCCGGCGGAAAGCCGCGTTCTGGTCGGCCAGCTCTTTGATGGCCTCCAGGAGGACGGGGGTGAGCTGGGCGTAGTTGACGGCCTTGTAACCGTCGGCGCCGGTGCTCACCAGCTCGGGGTATATTTTTTCCACTTCCTGAGCCAGCACGCCCACCTGCTCGCCCGCGGGCAGGCTGTGGCCGTCGATGTGCTGGCGGTAGGTGTAGCGCACGCCGCGCAGGGCCTGCACCGCCGCCAGGGCACCATTCAGGGGCCGGATGTCTTGTTTCAGGCGCGCATCGGAAGAAGTGAAGCTTTGGGCCGTGACGCTGCTGGCGAACACGGCCGAGCCGTCGGCGTTCAGGCGCAGGGCGTTGACCACGGCCCCGCCGTTGGTGGTGCGCAGCTGCAGGGCCATCGAGCCGATGTCGCTCTGCCGGCGGGCCTGCAGGTAGGCCACGTCGGTGCCGTTGGCGTAGGGGGCCAGGTAGATGTGGCCGGGCAGAAACAGGCTCTGGCCGTTGCCGGTGTTGGGGTTGGGCACGAGGTACGTGTCGCCGGCCGAGGCCACGTCGAGCTGCCCGCGCGGGGCCGTGGTGCCGATGCCCACTTTCAGGGCTTCGACCCCAATGCCGCCGAGCGCGAGGCTGTTGCTCTGGCTCACCTGCGCGTTGTAGCCGAGGGCGCCGGTGTTGTAGAGGTTGCCGGTGGTGGGGCCGGCGCCGAAGCCGTAGGCCCAGTTGTGGTTGCCGATGGTGTTGTTGGCGCCGCTGGTGTAGCCGGTAAACAGGTTGTTGCTGCCGGTCGTGTTGTTGCTGCCGCTTTGGTAGCCGGCGAACTGGTTGTAGTTGCCGGCGGTGTTAAAAACGCCGCTGGAGTAGCCGGCGAACTGGTTTTGGGTGCCCGTGGTGTTGGCGTTGCCGCTCAGGTAGCCCTCGAACTGGTTGCCGCTGCCGGTGGTGTTGTAGTAGCCGCTGAGGTAGCCCAGAAACAGGTTCTTGGTGCCCGTGGTGTTGTAAAAGCCGCTTTGGTAGCCGCTGAAATGGTTGTAGCTGCCGCTGCTGTTGCTGAACCCGCTCAGGTAGCCTTCGAACTGGTTGCCGGTGCCCGAGGTGGTGTTGAAGCCGGTGCGGTGGCCGATGAATTGGTTGTCGTTGCCGCTCAGGTTGTTGGCGCCGCTGGTGTAGCCCACGAACAGGTTGTTGGTGCCCGTGGTGTTGCGCGTCCCGCTCTGGAAGCCGCTGAATTGGTTGAGGGCGCCGGTGGTGTTGCTGGCGCCGCTCTTGTAGCCCACGTACTGGTTGCCGTAGCCCGTGGTGTTGGCCGCGCCGGCCTGGAAGCCCAGGAAGACGTTGTTGCCGGCCGTGTTTTGGCCCAGGTTCAGGCCACCGTCGGCCCGCACACCCAGGCCCACGGCGGTGCCGACATCGGCCCCGGTGCCCACCAGCGCGAAGGTTTGCAGGTTCAGGTTCTGCGTGGCGGTGTGGTCGCCCAGGTTGTCGCCGCCCACCACGCTGCCGCTGCTGAGCTTGCCGGCGGGGCCGTTGCCGGCGGGGCCGTTGCCGGCGGCCAGCACCGTCCAGGCGGGCGCGGCCTTGGTGCCGGCGTTGAACCAGAAGCCCGGCTGGGCGCCGTCGGTCTGGTACACGAGCAGGGCCGCGGCCGGGCCGGCAATGGCCAGGCGCTGCGCCTGCGTGAGGCGCGGCACCAGCAGGCCCTTGTCGGCCGCCTGCAAATCGAGCGCCGCCGACGCATCCGGCGTGGCCGTGCCAATGCCCACGTTCTGGGCCTGCGCAGCGGGCGATGCCCACAGCAACAAGGCGACGGCAGGCAGCAAAAATAAACGCATTGTATTGTTTTTCATGGCTTTATGCAAATAAATGGTGAAAAATGAGGGCAGTGGTGCCCCCCGACGGCGCATGCCGCCTCAAGGCGTTTGAGTGATGGAGTTGGAGGGCTGGCCCAGCGCTAGTGCGCGGCCTGGGCCCGTCCGCCGGCGGCTTCGAGCTGGCGCAGCCGCTGCTCGAAGCTGAGCAGGGTCGCTTCGGCCTGCACGTCGCGCTGCACGCTGGCGGCGCCAGCCTGCGTGGCGCGGCGGCCCGACGATTCGACCTGCTTGCTGAGGGTTTCGACCTGAAGCTGCAATTCCTTGATGGCCTCCAGGAGCACGGGGGTGAGCTGCGCATAGTTGACGGCCTTGAAGCCGTCGGCGCCGGTGCTCACCAGCTCGGGGTACACCGCTTCCAGCTCCTGGGCCAGCACGCCCACCTGCGCGCCCTGCGGCAGCGGGTGGCCGGCCACATCCTGGCGGTAGTGGTAGCGCACGGCGCGCAGCTGCTGCAAGCCGGCCAGCACCCCGTCCAGGGGCTGCACGTCCTGCTTCAGCCGCGCATCGGAGGGCGAAAAGCTTACGGCCGTGACCGGGCCGGCGAACACGGCCGAGCCGTTGGCGTTCAGCGTCAAGGCATTCACGACGTTGCCGTTGTCGGTGGTGCGCAGGGTCAGGCCCAAATCGGTGGTGGCCGTGGGGTTGGGAATGCGGGCCTGGATGTAGGCGATGTGCGTGGCGGCGCTGTAAGGAGCCAGGTAGAGGTGGCCGGGCAGGTACACACTTTGCTGGTTGCCGTTGCTGGGGTTGGCCACCAGGTAGCTGTCGCCGGCACCGGCCACGTCGAGGATGCCGCGCGGGGCCGTGGTGCCGATGCCCACGCTCACGGCATCGGGGCCGGTGCCGCCCAGCACCAAGCTATTGCTTTGGCTCACGATGGCGTTGTAGCCTAGGGCACCGGCGTTGATAAGCGCCCCGGTGCTGGGGCCAGCCTGGTAGCCGAAAGCCCAGTTGTTGCTGCCCGTGGTGTTGTTGTTGCCGCTCACAAAGCCCACAAATTGGTTATTGCTGCCCCCGGTGTTGGTGTAGCCGCTGCCGTAGCCGGCAAAGTAGTTGTAGTTGCCTGTCGTGTTGCTGTAGCCACACTGTTCGCCCGTAAACTGATTGCCGTTGCCGGTGGTGTTGCTGTAGCCGCTGGTATAACCAGCGAAGTAGTTGCCGCTGCCCAACGTATTGTGGTAGCCGCTCTGGTAGCCCGCAAACTGGTTGAGGTTGCCGGTGGTGTTGCTATAGCCGCTCTGGTAACCTGCAAACTGGTTACTGTTGCCGACCGTGTTGGCGAAGCCGCTTTGATAGCCCACAAACTGGTTGTTATAGCCCGTCGTGTTAAGGAGTCCGCTTTTGAAGCCGCTGAATAAGTTGTAGGAGCCCGTCGTGTTGCTGGCACCGCTGAAGCTGCCGCTGAACAGGTTGTCGTTGCCCGTCGTATTGGCCTGGCCGCTGGAAACGCCGTCGAACAGGTTGTCGCTGCCCGTGGTGTTGCTGAATCCGCTATAGCTGCCGCTGAACAGGTTGTTCGAGCCCGTCGTGTTGGCCGTGCCGCTGCTGAGGCCGCTGAACAGGTTGTTGGTGCCCGTGGTGTTGGCCTGCCCGGCCAGGTAGCCGAGGTAGAGGTTGTTGCCGGTAACATTCTGGCCGATGTTCAACCCGCCATCGGCCCGCACGCCCAGGCCCACGGCCGCCCCAACGCTGGCCCCCGTGCCGGTTAGGGCCTGGCCTTGCATATTCAGGGCCTGCGTGGCGGTGTGGTTGCCGAGGTTGTCGGCCGTGGGGTTGAAAAACGTCCAGGCCGGTGCTCCTGCGGTACCGGCGTTGTACCAGAAGCCGGGCTGCGCACCGTTAATTTGGTACACGAGCAGGGCGGCCGCCGGGCTGCTGATGCCTGCGCGCTGGGCCTGCGTGAGACGCGGTACCAGCAAGCCCTTGCCCGTGCTGGCAATGTCGAGGGCCGCCGAGGCATCCGGCGCGGCCGTGCCGATGCCCACGTTCTGGGCCTGGACAGCTGTGGCCAGCAGCAGGGCCCAAGCTAACGAGAGTAAGCGGAAAGAAGTCATAGTGAAAAGGTGAAAAGATGAGGAATGGAAGCGGCCGACTCCCTAGCGGCGGGCGGCCGCTGATGCCGGGCCTGCTTCCAGCGCCCGCAGCCGCTGCTCGAAGCTGGCAGTGGTGGCCTGCTGGGTTGCGATGGTGCTCTGCTGACCGGCCACCTGTGCTTTAAGCGTTTCGATTTGGAGCTGCTGCTCCTTGATGGCCTCCAGCAGGACGGGCGTGAGCTGGGCGTAGTTGACGGCCTTGTAGCCGTCGGGGCCGGTGCTCACCAGCTCGGGGTACACCTTCTCCAGCTCCTGGGCCAGCACGCCCACCTGCTCGCCCGCGGGCAAGGGCCGGCCGGGCAGGTTTTGGCGGTAGCGGTAGCGCACGGCGCGCAGGGCCATCGCCCCAGCCAGCGCGCCGCTCAGCGGCCGGATGCCTTCCTTCAGCCGCGCATCCGAAGGCGAGAAGCTCACCGCCGTCACGGTGTTGCTGAACACGGCCGAGCCGTTGGCATTCAGTGTCAAGGCATTTACCAAGCCGCCGTTGTCGGTGGTGCGGAACGTCAGGCCCAAATCGGTGGTGGCCGTGGGGTTGGGGATGCGGGCCTGGATGTAGGCCACCGGCGTGGCGGCGCTATAGGGGGCCAGATATAGGTGGCCGGGCAGGTACACACTTTGCTGGTTGCCGTTGTTAGGGTTGGCCACCAGGTAGCTGTCGCCGGCACCGGCCACGTCGAGGATGCCGCGCGGGGCCGTGGTGCCGATGCCTACGCTCACGGCATCGGGGCCGGTGCCGCCCAGCACCAGGCTGTTGCTCTGGCTTACCTTGGCTTGGTAGCCGATGGCCCCGGTATTGGTGAGGTTGGCCAACCCCAATGAGGGACCCGAACCGTAGCCGACAGCCCAGTTATTGTTGCCCGTCACGTTGAAGTACCCGGCGCTGGTGCCGATAAACAGGTTGCGGTTGCCCGTGTCGTTGGTATAGCCGCTGCCTAGCCCAATGAACAGGTTTTCGCTGCCCGAGCTGGTGAAGGTGCCGCTTTTGTAGCCGCTGAATTGGTTTTCGATGCCGGTGGTATTGGCGTTGCCACTTTTGTAGCCGTCGAATTGATTACGATTGCCGGTCGAGTTGCTGTAGCCGCTCAAAAAACCGTTAAACTGGTTTTCGGTGCCGGTGGTGTTGGAATAGCCGCTTTGGTAACCCGTGAACTGGTTGCCATCGACCACGTTGTTGTAGCCGCTCTGATAGCCGCTGAACAGGTTGTAGCTCGTGACCGTATTGGCAAAACCGCTTTCAAAGCCAATGAACTGGTTGTTGTTGCCACTGATGTTGCTGCTGCCGCTGTTGGAGCCGCTGAACAGGTTTTTGGTGCCCCGCGTGTTGTTGAAGCCGCTGTAGTAGCCCGAAAATTGGTTATTGTCGCCGGCCGTGTTGCTTGCGCCGCTGTTGTATCCGTCAAAATGGTTGTAACTACCGGTGGTGTTCTGGTAGCCGCTGTCGAAGCCGGCAAAGTGGTTGTTGCTGCCTGTGGTGTTAGCTTGCCCGCTCTGAAAACCCACAAACTGGTTGAGGTTGCCCGTGGTATTAGCCTGCCCGCTTTGGAAGCCTACAAACTGGTTGCCGCTGCCGGTAGTGTTGGCGTAACCGCTGCTGGAACCGCTGAAATGATTGAAAAAAGCCGTCGTGTTGTGGAAGCCGCTCTGGTCGCCGCTGAAATAATTGTCGTGCCCCGTGGTGTTGCTGAACCCACTTTCGTAGCCCTCAAACTGGTTGTCGCTGCCCGTCGTATTGGCCTGCCCACTCTGGTTACCCTCAAAGTGATTGCGCAGGCCGGTGCTGTTGCGCAGGCCGCTTTTGTAG
>JANXUO010000338.1 GCA_025356245.1 Hymenobacter sp. | reverse complement strand
GGTGCCAATTCCTGACCATATAAAAACAAGTTGCCGTGGACACTGCCAACCATCCCCTCGTTCTTCCTGCTGCTTCCGATGCCTGGCATCGGCCGTGCTGTGCCGTTGGCGCGGCGCTGGTGTGCAAGCGCATGGCTGTGCCGGGTTGTTGTTGTTGTCCGGCGTAGCGGTTCCTCGTAATCTTTCGGGGCTGGGTTAATCTGCCGGGCAAATTGCCGCGGCGGCTGCCCATTGGCTTGGCTGCTTTGGCGCGGCTTCCCTTTCATTTTACGGGTTTCTGAGTTTCAACGTCTGGCTTGCCGCCCACGCTGCCCAACTCAACCAGGCATGGTTTGGCGCTGTTACAGGGCGCGAAGCCTGCCACCCGCGCCAAGGCATTTGGCGTATTTGGGTAACGCCGCCGCCCTCTCACTCCTTCCTTACCACTTTACTGTTCCATGCGCACCTTTCGGTGCCCGGCCTGGCCGCTACTGCCGGCTGGCTGATTTCCTGATTTCTCACTCCGTTTTTACTGTTACACAAGCATATGTCGTCTCTTCAAAAGCCCATTGGCATCTATTTTGAGCACCCCGAATGGTTCAAGCCGCTCTTTGCCGAGCTGGAACGCCGGGGCCTGCCCTACGAGAAAATTGACGCGGCCCACCACCTCTTCAACCCCGCGGAGAAAGAAAGCGACTACAGCTTGGTGGTGAACCGCATGAGCTCCTCGGCTTACCTGCGTGGGCACGGCCAAGGCATTTTTCACACCGCCGGCTACGCCACCCACCTGGAACGCATCGGCACGCGCATCATCAACGGCTCGGTGGCCACCGCCATTGAAACCAACAAGGCCCGCCAGCTGTCGCTGTTCGAGTCGTTGGGCTTGAAATACCCCAAGTCGTTCGTGATAAACCACGCCTCGCGGGCCGTGGACGCGGCCAAGGAGTTGCGCTTCCCGATTGTGGTGAAGGTGAACATTGGCGGCAGCGGCGCGGGCATCATCCGCTTCGACACGCCGGAAGGCCTGCAAGCGGCCGTCGACGCGGACCAGATTGACCTCGGCATCGACCAGACGGCCCTGGTGCAGGAATACGTGACGCCGCGGGGGGGCAACATCCACCGGGTGGAGATGCTGGACGGTAAGTTTCTCTATGCCATGAAGGTGTTCACCACCGGCGAGAGCTTCAACCTCTGCCCGGCCGAAATCTGCCAGATTCCGGAGGTGCAGTCGGCCGATTTCTGCTTGATGGACGCACCCAAGAAGGGCATTCAAGTAGAAGCCTTTACGCCGCCCGCCGAGGTGATTGCGGCCATTGAGCGCATTGTGGCCGCCGCCAAAATCGACGTGGGCGGCATCGAGTACCTCATCGATGACCGCACCGGCGATGTCCTCTACTACGACATCAACGCCCTGTCCAACTTCGTGGCCGATGCCGTGAACGTGGTTGGCTTCGACCCCTACGCCCGCTTCGTGGATTACCTGGAAACGCAGCTGCCGGGGGCTTTGGCCCCGGCCGCGGCCCAAGCGGAATTAGCCACGGCGTAAGCCCGATTCAACCTAAACAATCAATCCATTAAAGAACGTCGTGCTGAGCGGAGCCGAACCAGCTCCGCCACCTCAGCGCGACGTTCTTTCAAGAATAAGAAACCATGAAATTCGGATATTGGATGCCCATTTTTGGGGGCTGGCTGCGCAACGTGGAAGACGAGCAGATGCCCACCGACTGGAGCTACGTGAAGCAGCTGGCGCAGCGCAGCGAAGCCCTCGGCTACGACCTGAAGCTGGTGGCGGAACTGTACCTGAACGACATCAAAGGCCCGGAGTCGCCGTCGCTGGAGGCCTGGAGCACGGCCGCCGCGCTGGCCGCCGTGACCGAGCACCTGGAAATTATGGTGGCCGTGCGGCCCACGTTTCACCAGCCGGCGCTGCTGGCCAAGCAGGCTGCCAACATCGATTTGATTGCCCCGGGCCGGCTGTCGCTGAACGTGGTGTCGTCGTGGTGGCGCGACGAGGCCACCAAATACGGCTTGCATTTTGAGCAGCACGACGACCGGTACGCCCGCACCCGCGAGTGGCTCGACGTGGTGACCAACGTGTGGAAGCAGGACCATTTCAGCTACGACGGTAAGTACTACCAAGTGGCCGACAACGTGCTGCAGCCCAAGCCCGCCAAAGCCCCATTCATTTACGCCGGGGGCGAATCGGAAGCGGCCAAAGACCTTATTTCGACCCAGTGCGACGGCTACGTGATGCACGGCGACTCGCCCGAGCAAATAGGCACCCGCATTGCCGACATGCGCCGCCGCCGCGAGCAGAAAGGCTTGCCGCCGATGAAATTCGGCGTGGCCGGCTACACCATCGTGCGCGAAACCGAGCAGGAGGTGAAGAAGGAGTTGGACCGCATCACCAACGTGAAAGCCTCGGCCGCGGGCTACGACAACTACCAACAGTGGCTGGCCGGCACGCAACTGGAGCAGCAAGTGTCACTGCAGGACTATTCGGTGTCGAACCGGGGCCTGCGCACCGGCCTCACCGGCACGCCCGCGCAGCTGCAAGACCGCATTGGCGCCTTTGAGGCGGTGGGCGTCGACTTTTTCCTGTTGCAGGCCAGCCCGCAGCTAGAGGAAATGGAGCGGTTCTCGGAGTCGGTCATTCAGGTGCTGGCCTAACATAAGTTGATTCAAAAAAGACGGTTATGCGGAGCGGAGCCGAAGCATGAACGTCATATAAAGCGCCGTAAGCGCTTTCTTAGACAGTAATTTCATGCTTAAAAAATCATTAGAGCTGCTTCAATTGGAAGCGGCCGAAACGGGGGCCAACACGCTCAAGCGCAGCCTCAACGGCGTCAGCTTGGTGGCCATCGGCATCGGGGTCATTATCGGGGCGGGCTTGTTTTCCCTCACGGGCATTGCGGCGGCCAACAACGCCGGCCCGGCCGTCACGCTTTCCTTTCTCGTTGCCGCCGTGGGCTGCGCGTTTTCGGCCTTGTGCTACGCCGAATTTGCGGCGATGGTGCCCGTTTCGGGTTCGGCTTACACCTACTCGTATGCCACGATGGGCGAGCTTTTCGCCTGGATTATCGGCTGGGACCTGGTGCTCGAGTACTCGGTGGGCGCGGCCACGGTGGCCATTAGCTGGTCGCAGTACTTGGTGAAGTTCCTTGGCAAGTACAACCTGCACATCCCGGCGCAGCTGGTGATGTCGCCGTTCGAAACGGCCAAGCTGGCTGATGGAACCACCGTCTCGGGCTTCGTGAACGTGCCAGCCATGCTTATTGTGCTGGCCATCATGGCCATTGTCACGCGCGGCACCAAGGGCTCGGCGTGGTTCAACGCGCTGGTGGTGGCCCTGAAGGTGGCCGTGGTGCTGGTGTTCATCGCGCTGGGCTGGCAGTACATCGACCCCGCCAATTACCAGCCCTACATTCCGGCCAACACGGGCACGTTTGGGGAGTTTGGCCTGAGCGGCATTTTGCGCGGGGCGGGCGTCATTTTCTTCGTCTTCATCGGCTTCGATATTGTGGCGACGATGGCGCAGGAAACCAAGAACCCGCAGCGGAACATGCCCATCGGCATCCTCGGCTCGCTGGCGGTGTGCACGGTGCTATTCGTGCTGTTCGGGCACGTGCTCACGGGCCTGGCCGACTACACGGAGTTCAAAAACAGCGCCGCGCCGGTGGCCATCGCCATCGAGAAAACGCCGTACGCCTGGCTTTCATCGGCGGTAATCATGGCTATCCTCATCGGCTACACGTCCGTGATACTGGTAGATTTGCTGGGGCAGTCGCGGGTGTTTTTCTCAATGTCGAAAGACGGTTTGCTGCCGCCGGTGTTCTCGCGCCTGCACCCGAAGTTCAACACGCCGTTTCAGTCCAGCTTGCTGCTGGGGTGCTTCATTGCCCTGTTTGCGGGCTTCGTGCCCATCGCCGTGGTGGGCGAGATGACGAGCATCGGCACGCTGCTGGCCTTCGTGATGGTGTGCTTGGGTGTGCTCATCATGCGCCGCACCAACCCCGAGGCCCCGCGGCCTTTTCGCACGCCGTGGGTGCCGTTGGTGCCTATTTTGGGCATCGTGGTGTGCCTCGTGATGATGGCTTCGCTGCCCTGGGAAACGTGGTTGCGGCTCATCGTGTGGCTGGCCATTGGCATGGCCATTTACTTTGGCTATGGCCGTAAGCACAGCAAGTTGCGCCTGGCCCAAAAGCAAGCGGCGTGAGCCCGGCCCCCGCCGATGGGCACGTCCGCTAGCCGGTGGGGGCCAGGTTTCTAGAGAAAATGTGCTCTATCCTACTATTTTTAGTGGTTGATTTCGAGCTGATTGCCTGGCACTCCAATGCAGTAGCGTATCGGCCGGCTGGGCCATCGGGTCCTCGGGCGGGGTCAACGTGCGAGTGATTCAGGGACGGGGGGCAGCATTTCAATATCAAAAAAAGAAGGAGTAGCCATGGGCTCCTCCTTCTTTTTTGATATTTCTCTGAAAACCAATGCCCTATTCCACCACCAGGCGCTTGCTCACGCGCTCCGCACCGGCTTCCAGGCGCAGCACGTACACGCCGGGGGCCAGGGCGGCGGTGGACAGGGTGCCGGTAGCCTGCCCGGCCGTGGCGGGCAACACCACGGTTTGCAGCACCTGGCCCAAGGCATTGCACAGGGTGGCCGTGGCAGCGCGGGTGCCCGCGGGCACGGGCACGGATACCGTTACGGCGGCCGCTTTACCGGCCGGGTTGGGGTACAACGCCACCTGGGCAGCGCTCAGGCCTGCGGCCGTAGCCAGTGCCCCGGCCGGAGCAAAGGCCAGGCTGAAACGGGTACTCAGACCTGCCGCCAGCGTGAAGCCTGGGGTAGCCTGCGCCGTGAGGGCAATTTGCTGACCCGTTACGGCATCACGCAGGTAGGCCACGAGGCCGGTGGGTAATTGCTCCAGCGTGGGCACGGCGAAGGTGTAGCGGCCCGCAGCGGGTACTTCCACACGCAACGGAATCACCAGCCCGGCGGCGAAGGCCGGGCGGGCATCGATGGCCAACAACTCGCCGGTGACAGCCACGGCCGAGAGGTTGAAGCCGCTGGGGTTAGCCAGTTTGGCGGCATCGTAGCGCGAGTCGGGGCCGGGGGTGGCCCCGGCTTGCTGGTACACCGTGAGCAGGTCGCGGCCGGCGGCACCGGCCAGGGCCAGCAGCGGGCGCGGGGTGGCGAGCGTCGTGTTGGGGTTGTTGCGGTGGAAGATGGTCAGGTCATTTACCAAGGTGTAGAGGGGACTCATGCTGAAGGTGGCGCTGCTGGCCCCGGGGTTCACGCGGGCGAAAAAGCCCTGGCCGATGGGCGCAACAGGGTTGCCGATGTTGGGGTTGCCCATGCCGCCGGGCAGGAAGGTGCGGTAGCTGCCGGCGTAGGGGCCGCTGGTTTCAAACACGTACTTGGCATCGTCCACGTTGGGAGTGCCGGTTAGGCTACTCATGTCGAAGGGTGCGGCAAACGGGTTGCCCACAAAGTTCCAGCCCGCGGCCGGGTCGCTGCCCCGGGTGAGGGGAACGGTCACGTTGCCGGCGCGGATGGTACCTGTGAAGATGACCCGCGTGTTGCCCGCCATGTGAACAGTGTAGCCCCGACCGTCTTCCAGCGGCGCACTCAGGGCCGTGGGCGCCTCCCAGCCTTTGTCGAAGGCAATCAGGTTGTTGGTGGCCGTGGCCAGCCGGGTTTCATCATACCCAAACACCGTGGGGAAGGGCGTGAAGCTGGCGGGGGTGGCGCTGGCATTGTAGCCGACGCCCACCACCGGTACGAAGCGGCTGGCCACGGCCAGGCTGTTCACCGTGGCCCCGCCCACCGGCGACGAAAAGTGCCGGTAGCCTGCTGCGGCGTTCCGGTCGCCGTTCACGTAGCGTTGGATGGTGTAGGTGCCCGGATAGGAGCTGCCCGCATCGTAATTGACGGCCGCCGTGGTGTCGGCATCCGAGAGCAGCGTAATGCCCCCCGCCGCAAAATTTGGGGTAACGCCCCCAAACGACAACTGTCGGCGGATGGCCACAGGCTGGGTGAAGGTGAGGGTAATCGGCGGTGAGCAAACCAGCGAAAGCACCCGGCCGGGCAGGCCCGAGCCGGTGGCCTGATTGCTGTTCCCGCCGTACTCATAGTTTGCGTCGGGGCTGAAGGTACGGCTGCCCGTCACCTGCACGTCGCCGCTCGGTCCGCTGCTGGTGAGGCCGGCGGCACTGGTGACGGTGATGGATGCCCGGCGGTTGAGGGCAAAAGCCCCACTGCCGCCCACGATGTGGCCGTTGGGGTTGAGCAAGCCATCCGCCTGCACTACAAAGGTGCCGGTCACGGTCACATCGCCGGCCAAAGTGGCACTGCCGGTGCCGGTGATGGTGACGTTGCGGTAGGCCCCGGCCGCGATAAACGAAGACGAACTTACCACCAGGTCGGTCAGGGTCAGGTCGGCCTCAGTCGAATAGGCCCCGCTGGTGGGTGCCCCAAATGCGTTGGTGGCATAGTCCAGGGAGAGCAGCGTCTGGGCCGCATTCTGACGAAAAAAACTCTGGGAGTAGTTGCGGTGGATGGTGCCCTGGGTTTGGCCCAGGGCACCGAGCAACATGGCCGGGGCGGGAGCCCCGCCGAGGTAAAAGCTGTCCTGCACGGTTTCGGTGCGGCGCACCAGCAGCACCGGCTGCGGCACCGAGCCACTGGCATTGCCCGCCACCGGCAGGCGGAGCGAACCCCAGCCCACCACCGAATCGACGGTGCTGACGTGCTGCACGTACTGAAAAAGCGCGTTCGAAATCCCGTACGCGACAATGGTGAGTCGGGTGTTGGTGACGGTGCGGTTGGTGCGCCGCACCGCCGTGGTGCTCGTCAGCGGCAGGGGCAGCTTGAGCGTGTTTACGACAGTACTTTGGGCCGGAATATTCAGCACATCGCTGGCCCCGCCGGTAGCGAAGGTGAGCGGGAAGCTCTGGGCTGCCAGCGTGGTGCCGAGCTGGTCAAAGCCCGCTGCCTCAAAGCCCTCGTGACCCACCGCCGCAATGGTGAACGGCCCCAGTGCCGTGGTGAAACCGAAGCTCCGCACAGTGCCCACAAAGGGCAACGGCATGGGCGGGACGTTGTAGGTGGTGGTGGCGGGTGCACCCTGGGCCACCAGGGTGCGGTAGTCCCAGTTTTGGTTAGTGCCAAGTGGGGGGGTAGGCAGGCTGCCCACTGTGGCATCCTGAAAGTGCTTCACGGTGGCCGCCGTAGCCGGGTATTGCGCGACAGTGATGGTGATTTGGGCCTGGGCGGCCGTGCCGCCCAGCAGGAGCAGACCCAGCGTTGTAAGGTTTTTCATGAGATGAGAGGTAAAGAGAAAGCAAAGTGAAGCAAAGAGAAATCAGTGCAGATGCCGCCCGCTTATTGCCGTCGCAGCCGCCGCAAGCCCAGTGCTATGCCCGAGGTCAGCAGCAGCGAAGCCCCGCCATCAAGGGGGGTGGTGGTGGGCCCGCCGCCGCCCGGCTGCGGCCCGCCGCCGCCGGGAGCTTGCGCGTGCGTATCAAAGGCCAGCGAACACGCCAGCAAGAAGGCCAGCCCCGCTAGAATCCGCTTGCGGGCCGGGGTCAGAGGCAGAAAATGTTTCATGGGCAATAAGGCATTAAAGTGAAAAAGCAGCACAATAGCAACTGCTTTTGTGGCGGTAAAGGTGTGGCGCAATACTGCGCCCGCCGCCCGGCCTGGGGCCAACGACAAGCCACCGGGTGCCAACGACGAAATGAAGTATCCAGGAGCTAGCGTCCGGCCCTGGCTCCCAGCGCTTCCAGGGCCTCCACCCGGCGCAGCAACCCGGCGGTGGCCGTAGTGGCGGCGCTGGCTTCGGCTTTGGCCCCGGCGGCTTCGGCTTTGAGGGTTTCTAATTTGGCATTCAATTCCTTGAGGGCTTCGAGCAGCACGGGGGTCATCTTCACGTAGTCCACGGCCTTGTAGCCGGTTTTGGGGTCAGTGAAGACCAGCTCGGGGTAGAGCGCCTCGATTTCCTGGGCGATGAAGCCGATTTGCTTGGCGGCGGTGAAGTTTTTGTCTTTGAACTCCGCGCGCCGCCAGTAGTAGGTGTAGCCGCTCAACTGCAGCACGTTGGTCAAAGCGTTTTGCAGGGGGGCAATGTCCTTTTTGTAGCGCCTGTCGGAGCAGGCCGTCAGGGCGCCGCAGTATTGCACGTTGCCGC
>JANXUO010000290.1 GCA_025356245.1 Hymenobacter sp. | reverse complement strand
CAGCCCACCGCTGCCAATGGCCGACTGCTGCCCGGCATTGCCCTGGCCGCCGCCCATCACACTGCCCAGCAGCCCGCCCAGCAGCCCGCCCATGCCCGACTGGGCCGCGCCGCCCAGCAAGCCACCCATGCCTGAGCCCATGAGGCCGCCCAACATTCCGCCGCCGCCGCTTTGCTCGTTGCCGTAGCCGGCGGTTTGTTGCTGCCCGCCACCCATCACCCGCGAGAGCACCATGGGGGCCACCACGCCGAGCAGGCCCGCCATCAGCGCGCCTTTCGGGATGCCGACGTTGGAGAGCTTGTCGCCAATGCTGCTGAAAAAGCCTTCCTTGGCGGGGTCCTGCGGGTCGTGGGCCACGGTGTTGGCCTGGTCCACCACGGTTTCAAGGGTTTGGCGCTGCTCGGAGTTGATGCCGAGGTAGGTGCTCATCTTGGTAATCATCGCCTCCTCATCGTTGGCGTAGGCGCCATCGGCGCGGGCAAAGCTGATGAGGTCGGTGACGAGCGAAAAGCGCAAGTCGGAGTTTTTGAGCACATCCAGATTTTGCTGAATCCTTTGGTTGTTCGCATCGTTGGCCGCCGCAATTACCTGTTGCGTGGCCTCGGCCGACAGGCCAGCCTGTTGCGTGAGGGCTTGCAGAAACTGGTCCTCGGCGGGCGAGGCTTGCCGGTCGGCGGTGGCGAGGCTGGCAATAGCGCTCAGGTAAGCCGTCTTTTCGGCTTCGTCGTAGTTTTGAAGCAATTGCGTATTCATAAGTACAGAGTAGATGAGGGTGGTTAGGGGGCCGGTTTTGGCCCGTGAGTGCCTTAACGGCCCATTCTTAAATACGTTACAGCGAAGGTCGGAAAAAAAGCGTCCCGTGCCCGCCCCTGCCGACCGAAGCAAATCCTTTCCGAAATTTTCATCGCCAGATTTGGCTTTTTCAAAAAAGCGCCGCACCTTTGCAATCCCAAACCGGAAAACGTCCTTGGGAGATTAGCTCAGCTGGTTCAGAGCATCTGCCTTACAAGCAGAGGGTCACTGGTTCGAACCCAGTATCTCCCACTTTTTAAATTCTTGCAAATAATTGACTACCGGGAGGTTAGCTCAGTTGGTTTAGAGCACCTGCTTCACACGCAGGGGGTCGCTGGTTCGAATCCAGTATCTCCCACACCTAAGCTCAAGGCCCCGTTGCACCTGCGACGGGGCCTTTTTTTTGGCCGGCGGCAGCAAAGCAAGCCCATGCAATTTCAACTAACCGAAGTATCAACCCCCGCCTTGCACGCAGCGTTTCTGGCGTTGCCGCAGCGCCTGCACGGGGCCAACCCCGTGTACATTGGCCCGCTCGACAACGAAATCGAGTCGGTCTTCGACCCCGCCAAAAACCTCAACTACGCCACTGGCGAGGCCATTCGCTGGCTCGTGCTCGATGCCCAGGGCCAGGCCGTGGGCCGGGTAGCCGCCTTCCTCAACCGCGAAAGCGTGGATGCTAAAAACCCCGATTTGCCCACCGGCGGCCTGGGCTTTTTTGAGTGCATCGACAGCCAGCCGGCCGCTGCTGTGTTGTTTGATGCGGCCCATAGCTGGCTGCTGGCCAGAGGTATGGCTGCAATGGACGGCCCCATCAACTTTGGCGAGCGCGACCGGTTTTGGGGATTGTTGATTGACGGTTTTGAGTGGGAGCCCAACTACGGGATGTTCTGGCACCCGCCGTATTACAAGGCGCTGTTTGAGACTTATGGGTTCCAGCTCTATTTCAAGCAGTACACCTGCTACCGGCCGGTGAAGATGCCACTGCACGCGGCCTTTGCCCAGCGCTTGGCCGAGTTGCCCGCCCAAGGCTACCGTTTCGCCCACGCCCGCAAAGCCGACGCCGCCAAAATGGCCCTCGATTTCCAACACGTGTACAACCTGGCGTGGGCGCGGCACACTGGCGTAGCCGATATGCCGCTGGCGAAGGCCCAGGCTATTGTGAAGGAAATGCAGCCTGTGCTCGACGAGCGCCTGCTCTGGTTTGCCTACCACCACGACGAACCCGTGGCCTTCTTCATCACCCTCCCCGAGCTGAACCAGATTTTTCGGCACGTCGGCCGCCGCCTCAACTTCGCGGGCAAGCTGCGCTTCGTGCTGGCCCGCTGGCGCTACAACCGCCGCACCGACAAAAAATGCCTCGGCCTTATTTACGGCGTCGTGCCTGACCATCAGGGTAAAGGCGTTGAAATGGCCCTCAATGCCGCCGGCCGCCAGCGGATGGAAGACGCGGGCTATACCGACTGCGAGATGAACTGGGTGGGCGATTTTAACCCCCGCATGATGGTGCTGATGCGCTCCATCGGGGCCAAAATCCGCAAAACCCACGCTACGTATCGCCTGCAATTCGACCCCAACCGGCCCTTCGAGCGCAGCCCGATTATTCGGTAAGGATGCTAAGGCACGTGGGGGGACGATGGTCCGGCTCACTTTCTGTCGCAGCTTCCTATCTTGTACCCGTCGGTTCTACCTTTGCCCGTCCATGTCCTCGCCGCACAAAAAAAAGCACGGTACCTACCCCACACTACTCGTGGTGTTCAGCATCACGCTGGCGCTGGTGGTAGTGGGCTTGTTTGGCCTGCTGCTGATTCATGCCCACCGCCTCTCGCAGGTGGTGCGCGAAAACCTTGAGGTACAAGTGTATCTGGAGCGTGATTTGCCCGAAACAGAGCTCTTGCGGCTACAGCAGGACTTGGGGCAGCAGCCATACGTGGCCGAGTTGAACGGCAAGCCCCAAATTCGCTTCGTCAGCAAAGAGGACGGGGCCCGGCAGCTGCTGCAAACCACCGGCGAAGATTTTCGGGAGTTTCTGGGCGACAACCCTTTGCGTGACGCCTACGTCCTCAAAATCCGACCCGAGTACACCGACACCGCCCATCTGCGCCGCCTCGACCGCGCCCTGGCTACGCAGCGTGGCGTGTTTGAGGCGCAATACCCGCAGAGTCTGTTTGCCAGCATCAACGAGAACCTGACGCGGGTGAGCCTAGTGTTGCTGGGTTTCGCGGTGGTGCTAGTGCTGGTGGTTATCATTTTGATTGACAACACCATTCGACTGGCACTTTACTCTCAGCGCTTCCTTATTCGTTCAATGCAGCTGGTGGGCGCAACGTCGGGCTTCATTCAGCGTCCTTTTTTGCGGCGGGCCACCTGGCAGGGGCTGGCCAGCGGGGT
>JANXUO010000284.1 GCA_025356245.1 Hymenobacter sp. | reverse complement strand
GAGTTCACGCCGCTCATCGCCATGATTGGCAGCCTGTTCGGACTGGCCTTCACGCTGGCCGGCAACCAGCTGCTGAAACAGGCCCGCGCCGTGCGCGACCGCAACAAAAACGCTTACTACACCTTCCTGCAAAAAGCCCTATTGCCTAAGCTGAACTCCGACATGCAGGCCGGCATGAGCAACCTGAAATCGGTGCTGGATTCCTTCAATACCGAGTTTTTTAGCCAGATTCAGAACGACTTTTTTAGTAAGATTCACGAGTTCACGCCGCTCATCGCCAGCATCACCGAGAACGTGAGCGTGCAGAAGCGCTTTCTGGAGCAGCTGGAGAAAATTGGCTATTCGGAGCTAGCCAACGCCACCATCAAGGTGTTCGATAGGGTGGATGAAAGCGCTCAGACCTTCGAGAAATTCCTGGGCTACCAGCAGGCGCTGAACACCACCGTGACGCACAGCAATGAGGCCGCCCAAACCATCGGCGCGCTGCTCAACCGCCTCACGGCGCTGGAGCAGGGCCTGGCCAGCGTGCCGCAGTACTTGCAGCAGCACGATGACGCGCTACGGCAGCAAGTGGCATTTTTCAGCCAGCACGGCAAGCTGTTGGCCGACCTCGGCGCGCAAATCCGCCAGGGTGTGAGCGAGGGCGTGCACCGCATGGATGCCGAGCTCGATGGCCGCCTGCAAGAGCTGCAACAGGAGGCTACCGCCGCCCACGAGCAGTGGCAGCAGCATTTCCGCCGCCTCAACGAGAACAATGTTTACCAGAAAATAACCGAGTACCTCAACCCGTTCACCCAACTGCCGGCCCAGCAAAAGGACCTCAACGTGCTACAAGAGCGCCAGGCGCAGCAAACGGCCCAGGCCATGCAGCGCCTCGAAGGCCGCCTGCTGGTCGATTCGCAGCTGCAACAGCAACTATTGCAGCAGGTAGACCGGACCAACAAGGTGCTGGAGGAGCTGACCAAGCCCAACTGGTTTCAGCGCACCGTGCTGGGTAAGAAATAAGGTGCCCCGGTCGCGCAAGCCCAATCCGTGAAATCCCTGAAATCCGTCTAAATCCGTGGTCTATGAAGGAGAGCCGAGACTTTTTTTGGCCCAGCTACGTGGACCTGATGACGGCCCTGTTCCTCATCATGCTCGTGCTGTTCGTGCTGGGTTTCAAACGCTCCAACGACAAGCAGCGCGTGAATGAGCGCCTGATTTCGGAGCTGAAAGTGCAGGTTGCCGAAAAGCGCAAGCTCGACGAAATCAAAGCCGCGCTCAAACGCCTGGAAAGCAATTATTTCGAGTACAACCCCGCCTACAAGCGCTACGAGCTGAAATTCCCGGTCACCTTTGCGCCCAAGAGCGACGTGCTGCCCTACGAGGCCCAAACGCCGCTGGTGAAGGCCGGCCGCTTCCTGCTCAGCGAGATGCAGTCGATAAAAAACGACGAGAACGTGCAGTACCTCATCGTAGTGGAGGGCCGCGCCGCCAAAGACCTGCGCTACCCCGCCAACGACCCGCACAACCTCGACGGACCGGCCGTGCGCCAGCTCAGCTACAGCCGGGCGCTGGCCGTAATCCGGCTCTGGGAGCAGGCGGGGCTGCGCTTTCCGGCCAACCTGGAAGTGGTGGCGGCGGGCAGTGGCTTCCGCGGGGCCGGCCGCTACACCGGCAGCCAGGAGGCGCTCAACAAGCGGTTCATCATCCAGATTCAGCCCAAAATTGGGTCGATTGGAAAGTGAAGCGCTTTGCCTTTGGCTTTGCTTAATGAAGAATGAGGAGTGAGAAATAAAGAATCAGTCCAACGACCAGTTCTTTATTCCTCACTCCTCATTCCTCATTAAGCGCAGCGTTACGGCCGCTTGTTCACGGCGTTCAAATCCTCAAACGCCGACTTCAAACGGGCCGAGAACGTTTCTTCGCCCTTGCGGAGCCACACGCGGGGGTCGTAATATTTCTTGTTGGGCGAATCGGCCCCGCCGGGGTTGCCAATCTGGCCTTGCAGGAAGCCTTCGTTCTTCACGTAGTAGTCCTTGATGCCTTCCCACAGCGCCCATTGCAGGTCGGTGTCGATGTTCATTTTGATGGCCCCGTAGCTGACGGCCTCGCGGATTTCCGCCTGCGACGAGCCCGAGCCGCCGTGGAACACGAAGTCGATGGGCAGGGCCGCGGCGATGTGGTGCTTCGAGCGCAGGAACTCCTGCGAGTTGTGCAGGATTTTGGGCTGCAGCTTTACGTTGCCGGGCTTGTACACGCCGTGCACGTTGCCGAACGCGGCCGCGATGGTGAAGCGCGGGCTGATGGCGCTGAGCTGCTCGTAGGCGTAGGCCACTTCCTCGGGCTGGGTGTAGAGCTTGCTGGAGTCCACGTCGGAATTGTCCACGCCGTCTTCCTCGCCGCCGGTCACGCCGAGCTCAATCTCCAGCGTCATCCCGATTTTGGCCATGCGCGCCAGGTAGCGCTTGCAAATCTCAATGTTTTCGTGAATCGGCTCCTCCGACAAATCCAGCATGTGCGAGCTGAACAGGGGCTGGCCGTGCTGCTGGAAGTATTTCTCGCCGGCATCGAGCAGGCCGTCAATCCAGGGCAGGAGCTTTTTGGCGGCGTGGTCGGTGT
>JANXUO010000128.1 GCA_025356245.1 Hymenobacter sp. | reverse complement strand
CCCGCTGCAAGCAGCGGGGCCGGGTTGTTTTGGGTTTTTGGGGCCATCGTTCCGGCACCTGGGCTTACTCCAGCAGCAGGCGCTGGGCCACCGTGCGGCCCGCCGCGCACACCTGCACCACGTACACCCCCGGCGGCAGGGCCAGCGCGGGCGGCAGCACCGCCCGGCCCTGCGCCAGCGCCCCGGCCCACACCTGCCGCCCCACCGCGTCGAGCAGCCGCACCTGCCCCGCAGGCCAGGCGCACACCACCGTGGTGCCGCCCGCCGCCGTGGCGGGGTTGGGGTACACGGCCAGTCCGGCCGCCTGGGCAGCGGCACTGCGAGTGCCCAGCACCAGCCCCACGTGGGCAATGATGGCCTCCGAGTTGCCCCGGGGCACCACGGCGGGCAACTGCCCGAACCGCACCGGCACCGCCGCAGTGGTCACCAGAAATGGCCGCCCGTTGGGGTCTACCGCCACGCTGCCGGGCGAGGCGTTGGCGGGCGTTTCGTAGAACCCCTGCACCGCGCCTTGCAAGCTCACTTGCAGCACGTAGCTTACGTTGCTCGTGGGCGTGGCCCCCGTCAGCGCGAAGCCCGGCCCAAAGTCGGCGGCCCCGATGCCCGTGCCGTTGAGCGTGAAGCCTACCCCCGGCTGGCACACCAAGGTGCGCAACTCCTGCTTCTCCGACCCGCCCCCGGCAAACACGAGCGACTGGCCCCGGCCCGTCACCGCATCGAAGCGGGCGATAAAGATGTTTTCCTTGGTAAGCGGGGCCGTAGCCGCCACGGCATCCAGGTTGAGTTGACCCTTAAAATCGCCCGCCACGTACACCTGCCCCGTGCTGGGGTCGAGCAGCGGGCGCACCGGCACCGACACCGTCCGTGCCCACACCACGGCCCCGGTAGCGCCGTCGTAGCAGGCCATGAAGCCCAGGTTGCCCACGAACTGATGCGCGGGGTCGATGGTGGCGTTGCCACCCATACCGCCGCCTATAAGCAAGTTGCCGTTGGGCAGCACCACACTCCCATAAATCAGGGTGCCGCCTTGGCCAGTGCTTGTGATGGCCCGCAGCCAGATGGGCTGAAAATTGGCGTTGAGTTTGGCAACGAAACTTTCACTGTAACCGCCTGTCCGCCCTAGTTGCAGGTTGCCAATCAATGCTGGCCCCGAAGTGGAGCCTACCATCATCATTTCGTTGGTGGGCAAAATGCCTGAAATGCCCCCGTTCCACTGGCCCCGTCCTATCAGCCCCGCCCCGACGAATGCCCCTGCGGGGGTACAGCGGTACCACGACGTGCCGGCACCCTGAGTGATGCTGCCAGTGGGCAATTGCAACGAGCCGTCGTGCACTACAAAGCTCAGTATGTTACCCGTATTGTCGAGTTGCTGTCCGCCAATGCCAGTGATGGCCCTGGTTCCGCCGCCCACGGCAAAGGCCCACTGCTTACGTCCGGTGGCACTGTATTTCACTAGCATACCATCACTGGCTTGGCTTCCGCCAATGGCCCTCAATGTGTCGCCCCGTTGCGGCCCCAGGGCCACGTAGCCCATAAAATAGCCATTTACGATAGCTCCCCCGTCGGCGGTGGGCAGCGCTCCGGACGCACTCACATCATCATACTGGCTGCCGCTGGCCGCCCTTCCCATCGTTGCTATCCATTCCCAGCCCAATTGGCCCTGCGCAGCGCCCGGCAACGCGGCTCCCAGCCCGAGGGCCAGAAGCAACAGTGTTGGTTTTGTTTTCATGGTAGTGGTGCGTTATTGAATAACCAAACGAACAACCGTGCGGGCACTGCCCTTGCCCATGGCCACCGAGTACAGCCCCGGCCGGGCCGACACGAGCCGGTACGTTGTGCGCCACAGCGCACCCTCCTGGCTGCTGCTGGTTTGGGCTACGGCCACCAATATGCCTTGGGCATCATGTACTTCCGGCAGCGCGGTCGGGGCGGCATCAGTGGTTACGGTAAATTGTTCGATGGTCGGGTTGGGGTACACCGAATAGTGGCTGGGCCGCGTGGTTCGGGCACCGGGAGCGGTAATACATTCTGAGTCAACGTATTTTGTACTCGAATGGGTGTTGCACCCGTTGCTTACCGTGAGCGTGACGCGCAAGCGCACGTGGGGAGCGACCATGTCGAAGCGTCCCAAGGCATTGCAACTAGTGGTTGTCGGCGTACTGCCCGGCACGGGCTGGTTGTTTATGTCCACCGGCTGTATCGTGTAGCTGGCGCTGGTGCCGTTGTCCGACCAAGTGCCGCGGGCATCCATCGTCAGCCAAGGTTGGCCGGGGGTGTAGCACTTGGCCGCCAACGTGAAGAACGAATTGACGGGGCGGCAGCCGCAGGTTGCGTACCCCTGGTAGCGCGTCGATAATTCATTCTGCATGATGCCAATCTGGCAAGGCGTGAGGGCCATTTGCGACCCGCCACTTATCATCAGGTTGTTACCCGCTTGTACACCGGGCGTATCGGCGCACTGGTTGATGTCGTAGGGATGGTACAGGCCCAGCAGGTGTCCAATCTCGTGGTTGAACATCGCGCCCGCACCCCACGCCGTCGTCTGGTCAACGCCGTTGTTGTGCGCTCGCTGGTAGAGGTGCAGCCGCCACAGGTTGCCCATCTTGAGCCAGATGTTGTTGGCGGAATAGCCGAACCCGCTGGCTCCGCCCGAAGTGAATGTGTATCCGCGAATTTCGTTTCCCCTACTGTCAAATCGGTTTGGCACGGCATCATTCTGCGCCATGATGAAGATGTTCACCTCCGACCCCTTGTTGATGCCGTAGGTATTGAACTGGGTGGTAGCCAATGTACCGGCTGGGGGCGTATTGTAGTTCACCGGGTCGTAGGCGTATTGGCTGCCATCGCGGTGAAAATACACCCCATTCAACACGTAGTCAATCTTCTTCGGCGGGTTCGGGGTCGTGTTGCCAACGGGCAAATCCATCGGCGGATTGCTGCCCGATTGAATGATGGCAGCCCACAGCATTCCCTTTGCAAACGAATACCCATCGGAGGCAGCATCATTGGCTACGGGGGCCTCCGCCCATACTTGGCCAGGCCCACCACTTACGTCCCCCGACCCTTGGTCGCCTTCTTCGGTGAAGTTCCCGGTTCCGTTCGAGCGCAACATGTAATGCACATTCACGCGCATCACGTAATTCGAGCTACACGAGGTGGGCTGCGGCACAGTTCCTGGCGTAGTACCTGCCATCTCTTCCGATACCGTACCCTGCAAGCCCCTGGCACCTGTGGGAGCCGCCGAAGCGGTTGGCTTTTGCACTACGCAAGTTTGCCCTTACGTTTTAAATATCCCCCCCCCCCCACTATATACCAGCAGCAAGAGGGTGATTACTGAATGAAAAAACTTTTTCATGAGGGTTGGTTTGGGTAAAAGGTGAATGAATTAAAACGGTCTGCCAATAGTACAACAGA
>JANXUO010000269.1 GCA_025356245.1 Hymenobacter sp. | reverse complement strand
GGCTGTTGAACTCGGCCGAATATTTGGCTTTGCCGGTTACTTTGTCGCGGCCCTCCACGCGGTCGAGGGGTTGGCCCACGGAGCCAGCCGCCGCATTGGTTTCGAAGAATTTGGGTTCGGATAGCATAGGAGACAACGTAGGAAAATTTTGTTGTTAATACCTTACGCGACGGTTTGCAAAAGCCATTGCACGCGGCGTTTGCGTTCTACAATTAGCGTCGCCGCTTTTAAGGCCCGGTCAAAAGCGAGGATAAATAAGGTTGTTAAAAAATCAGCCAGCCACCTTCAAAAGGGCCTGCACCAGCGTGTTCTGGGCCAGCTCTACTTTGTAGCGGTTGTCATTCAGGGGTTGGGCGCCGTGCAGGGCGGCGGCGGCGGCGGCGCGGAAGGTGGCTTCCGTGGCGGGGGCTCCGGTGAGTACCTTTTCGGCCTCGGGCGAGCGCCAGGGACGGGTGCCCACCCCGCCCAGCGCCACGCGGGCCGATTTGATGATGCCGCCCTGCACGTCGAGGCCCACGGCGGCCGAGGCCAGCGCGTAGGCGTAGCTGGCGCGCTCGCGCACCTTGAGGTAAGTGGAGCGCCGGGCGTGAGCCGCCGCCGGAACAGTCACGGCTACAATGAGTTCGCCGGGCTCCAGCACGGTTTCGCGCTGGGGCGTGGTGCCGGGCAGCAGGTAAAACGCCGCTACGGGCACTTTGCGTTGCTTACCGGCGGCGCTTTCGAGGGTCAGCACCGCGTCGAGGGCGGCCAGGGCCACCGCCAAATCGCCGGGGTAGGCCGTGGCGATGCAGGCGGCGCTGGTGCCCAGAATAGCCAAGTTGTGGTGGTCGCCGTGCTGGGCGGGGCAGCCCGAGCCGGGCAGCCGCTTGTTGCAGGCAAAAGCCGCGTCGCGGAAGTAGCCGCAGCGGGTGCGCTGCAACATATTGCCCCCAATGCTGGCCATGTTGCGCAGCTGCGGCGAGGCCGCCAGCAGCAGCGATTCCGACACGGCCGGGTACTGCTGCACCACCAACGGATGCTCGCCCACGTCGCTCATGCGCTCCATCGCCCCAATGCGCAAACCATCGGTCGTAGCCTCAATACCCTTGAAAGGCAGGTGGTTGATGTCAACCAACTGCGAGGGTGTCTCCAGGTTGGCCTTCATTAAGTCGAGCAGCGTGGTGCCGCCGGCAATGTAGGCGGCCGTCGGCGTGGCTTTGCGGAGGCCGGTGGCTTCCTGCGCGGTAGCTGCCTGGACGTAAGTAAAGTTGTTCATGTGAAAATAGGGCGGCTGAGTTGGCTGGTCGGGCAGGCAGGTTGGGACGGTGGCGCAACGACTACCGTCTTTCAACCTATTTATTTTGAGCTACTTCGCGCACGGCAGCCACAATGTTGGGATAAGCTCCGCAACGGCAAAGGTTGCCGCTCATCCACTCGCGGCACTGGTCGTCGGTGGTGGCGTGGCCCTCCTGCACGCAAGCCACACCCGACAGAATTTGCCCCGGCGTGCAGTAGCCGCACTGGAAGCCGTCGTGCTTGAGGAAGGCGGCCTGCATGGGGTGCAGCCCATCGCCGATGGCCAGGCCCTCAATGGTCGTTATCTGCTTGCCTTGCTGCATGATGGCCAACGCAAGGCAGGCGTTGATGCGGCGGCCGTCCACGAGTACGGTGCAGGCTCCGCACTGGCCGTGGTCGCAGCCTTTTTTGGTACCTGTCAGGTCGAGGCGCTCGCGCAGCGCATCAAGCAAAGTAGTACGAGGCTCGGCCCGCAGGGTGCGATTAACCCCGTTTATATTGAGAGCCAATTCGATATCACCACCAATAACAGGCGGGGCGGGCCGCAGCTTGTCGGCCAGGGCCTCGGCCTGGCCCATGAGCGGCGGGGCCAGGACCACGCCCAGCAGGCCGCCGGTTTGCTTGAGGAAGGAGCGGCGCGAAGGCTCGGGAGCATCGGAAGGTAGCATAGCGAAGAAGTACGCAGGAATGGCGGCGGGCGTTGGCACCTTTGATGGACACGTCACCTTTCTGGAGCCTATATTCACAAAGGCGTTGCTGGTGCTGGGCTTCAGCATCGAGCAGCCCATTCGGCAGCCCGCCGCCTACGAGGCCGGCGGCAACTACTACCCCACTACCTACGCCATCGGCCGGGACGCTACCATCCAGGAGTACGTAATTGCGCTGAAGAACATGGTGCAGCGGTAGGGCGCCGTTTCAAGCCCCGCTCATTGCTTTTGAGGAAGAAAATTTAGAGGAAAACGTGGCTGGCCAGCGTCGGCGCCCGCCCGCCCCGCCTCCAACTTTAATCCTGGCGTAACCCAAACATGGCGCTTTTTGCCAGACCTTTGTAGCCGGTTCGCCGTGCCCGGTGCCCAACGTGGGCGGGGGCAAGCGGGCCGGCTTCTTTTTTTCTCCTTTATTGGTATGCGGCTGATTGGTACGTTTGGGCTCTCGCTGGGAGCTGCATTTTTATTGAGGATGAATACTTTGGCCAGCCCGCCCCAGGCGGTGGCGCTGCCGACTGAGGCGCACCCACTGCGCTTTGTGCAGAACAAAAGCCAGTGGCAGCCGTCGGTATTATTTGCGGCGGAGGTACCAGCGGGGCGGCTGTTTCTGGAGAAAAATCGCCTGCTCGTGGCTCGCTACGATGCCCAGGCCGTGGACGAGCACCACCACCACGCCGCCACCGCGCAGGCCCGCATCAAGGCCCACGCCTACGCCATCACGTTTGTGGGGGCCAACCCCACGCCCGCCGTGGGCGGCGAGCAAACCACGCCGGAGCGCAGCAACTACTTCGTGGGCAACACCCCCGCCCGTTGGGCCACTAACGTACCCGCATTTGAGGATGTGCGCTACCACCAGCTCTACCCCGGCACCGACCTGCGCTTCTACAGCCGGGGGCCGGTGATGGAATACGATTTTGAGCTGGCCGCCGGGGCCGACGCCGCCCGCATTGCCCTGCGCTACAGCGGCCAGCAAAGCCTGCGCGTGACCGATAACGGCAGCCTGCAAATTGGCACCAGCGTGGGCCACGTAACCGAACAACGGCCCGTAGCTTACCAGCTTACCGCCGACGGCCGCCGCCAGAACGTGCCCTGCCGCTACCGACTGGAAGCCGGCCACACCGTACGCTTTGCCCTGCCCGCCGGCTACGACCACGCCCGACCCCTGGTGATTGACCCCGTGCTGGTGTACTCGACTTACTCAGGCGCCACGGGCCAGAACTGGGGCTACACCGCCTGCCCCGACACCTTGGGCAACCTGTACGCGGCCAGCGTAAATTTTGCCAGTGGCTACCCGGCCACTTTGGGGGCTTACGACCTCATTTTCAACGGTGTAGTTGACATCGTGGTGAGCAAGTACAACCCCACCGCCAGCGGCCGGAGCAGCTTAGTTTCGGCCACGTACCTGGGCGGCGGCGGCGACGACCGCCCCCACTCGCTGGTGGTGAACCGGGCCGGCGAGCTGGTAATTCTGGGGTCATCGCAGGCCGCCAATGCCACCACCACCGCCAACACGTTTCCAACCACGGCCGGGGCGTTTGACCGCAGCTTCAACGGCGGCACCGCCGACCTGGTGGTGGTGAAGCTGGGCTTCGGCGCACCGGGCGCACCAGGCAGCAGCCGGCTGGTGGCCAGCACGTTTGTGGGGGGCTCGGGCATTGACGGGTTGTCCATCCTCACACCCAACAACAACCCGCCGGCCAATCCCAGCCCCATCTACAACAACTTCGGCGACAATTACCGGGGCGACGTCATCGTGGACCGGCAGGACAACGTGTATTTTTCGTCCGTCACGCGCTCGCTCAGCAGCAGCGCCCGGCCCTACCCCACGCTCAACCCCTACCAGGCCACCAACCGGGGTGGCGCCGATGCCGTGATTACCAAGCTCCTGCCCGACCTTGCTGGCCTGGTGTGGAGCACCCACCTCGGCGGCACAGCCGACGATGCGGCTTACAGCATTCAGGTCGACTCGCTGGGCGGGGTGTTTGTGGCGGGCGGCACCCTCAGCACCAACTTTCCGGGCACGACGGGCGGCCTCAACCCCAGCCACGGCGGCACCGTGGCTAACGTCGATGGCTTCGTGGCCCACCTCGACCCCGGCGGGCAGCTCGTGCAAAGCACTTACCTGGGCACCAGCACCTACGACCAGGCCTTTTTTGTGCAGCTCGACCGGCGCGGCGCGGTGTACGTGCTGGGCCAAACCAGTGCCACCGGGGCCAACGGGGCACCGACTTACCCCGTCACACCGGGCGTGTACCGCAACGCGGGCAGCCGGCAATTCATCCATAAGCTCACCTACGGACTCAACAACACGCTGTTTTCGACGGTAATTGGCAACGGCCCCGGCCCGGCCCCCACGGCGGCCAACCCCGCGCCGCACAACCTCTCGCCCACCGCTTTTCTGGTGAACAACTGCGGCCAGATTTTACTCTCCGGCTGGGGCGCCAGCAGCATTGCCAACATGCCCACCACGCCCGATGCCCTGCGCACCACCGCGCCCAACACGGCCGCGCCCAGCGGCACCGACTTCAACGAAAACACCTTCGGGTACTTGTACCTGATGCAGCTTTCGGCCAACGGGCGGCGGCTGGTGTACGGAACCTACTTCGGCACGGGCTCGGCGCACGTCGATGGCGGCACGTCGCGCTTCGATAAGTCGGGCACCATCTACCAGGCCGTGTGCATCCGGGCGCTGCCGGGCGGCGGGCGGGCCCCGGCTATCCCGGTCACGGCCAATGCGTACGCTCCTACCCAGCCCAGCGCCACCACCGAAAGCGCGGCCTTCAAGATGGATGTGCTGCGCCTCGAAGCCACCTTTGCGCCCACCGTGGCGGGGGCACCCGGTGCCAGCGGGTGCGCGCCGCTCACCGTCACGTTTGTGCGCCCCAGCTCCTCCACCGGCGGCACCCGCTGGGATTTTGGCAACGGCCAAACCAGCACCACGGCCAACAACGTGAGCAGCACCTACGCCACGCCCGGCACTTACACCGTCACCCTCACAGCCTACGACAGCCTCAGCTGCCAGGCGGCGGTGAGCACCACCCAGACCATCAACGTGTTCGGCCTGCCCCGGCCCAGCGCCGGCCCCGACCAGGCCCTGTGCCCCGGCGGCACCGCCACACTGCGCATCGCCAACGCCTCGGCCCAGCCCAACGTCGCCTACACCTGGAGCCCGGCCACCGGCCTCAACACCACCACCGGTCCGGTGGTGGTGGCCACGCCCCCAACCACGACCCAGTACATTGTGACGGCGACGCTGACCGGCAGCGGCTGCCCCTCGCAAACCGATACCGTGCTCGTGACGGTAGCCCGCCCCGTGCGGCTACCCATCAGCTTCCAGCCCGCGCTGCCCCTGGCAGCGCAGCCCGTAACTTTTGCCGACAGCACCGGCGGCACCCCCATCAGCGGGGTGCGCACCTGGGACTTTGGCGACGGGCAGACGGCCACCGGCCTTTCGCCCGTGCACAGCTACGCCGCGCCGGGCACCTACACGGTGGTGCTCACCAACACGTTGCCGGGCCTCGAAGCCTGCCCCGCCCGCAGCTCCCGCACCGTGGTGGTAGTCGGCGAAACTCCCAACATCATCACCCCCAACGGCGACGGGCTCAACGACACCTTCCGGCCCGCCGTGGCCCCCGGCACGGCCACCCTGACGGTATTTAACCGCTGGGGCCGCAAAGTATTCGAGCAGGCCAACTACGCGCCTACCCCCAGCACCGGCTTCGGGGCCGACCCGGCCCTGGCCCCCGGCGTGTACTTCTACCGCGTCAGCACCGCCGCCGGCCAGGCCTGGAAGGGCACGGTGGAAGTAGTGCGCTAGGCTACTCTACCCTACTAAAATTCGGGGCATAAAAACGGGGCGGCCCGACCTTTGGAGTTCCACAACTACCAAACCCGTTCCGCCCCGTGAAGCAAGGCCTCATTGCCAAAATTACGACCGTTCTCCAACACGTGCCCTTGGTGCGGAATCTGGCGCGGCAGAAATTCATTGCCCGCTTCGTTATCGGGCTGATGAAGAGCCGGAACGTGCAGTTCGGCGAAGTAGCGCACCACTTGAACGATGCGGTGAAGCCCGCCTCGAACGAAACCCGGATTCAAGATTTTTTTCGGGAAGTTGACAGTTGACCTGGACTACCTGGTTCTGGCCCGGTTGCTGGTCAGCCTCTTGCCCGTCAAGGGAAAGCTGCGCTTGTGCGTGGACCGCACGGAATGGGAGTTCGGCCAGTGCCAGGTCAATGTTTTGCTCGTCACCGTGGGCCAGGGGGCCTTTCACGTGCCGCTCTACTGGGAGCTGCTCGACAACCGCAGCGGCAATTCCAACGCCGCCCAACGCATTGCCGTCCTGCGCCTTTGCGTGGCCGTGCTGGGTCGGGAGCGGATTGGCGTGGTGCTGGGCGACCGCGCGTTTGTGGGCCACGTTTGGCTCAAGTGGCTCAAGGACAACGGGCTAAACTTCGTCATGCGCTTGCCCCGGCACCACCTGCTCACCGATGACCGCGGCCAGTGCCAGGCGATTGCCGACCTGGGCCTTTGCGTGGGGCAGGTGCGCCGCCTGACCCAGCGGCAAGTCGACGGGGTCTGGGGGCA
>JANXUO010000239.1 GCA_025356245.1 Hymenobacter sp. | reverse complement strand
GGCCTTGGTTAAAAGTTTGGTCCAAAAGTTAATCGGGAGGGTTAGCTGAGGGCCCCCAGTTGAAAGCCAACAGGGCCTCTACATCGAAGCGGAGCGAGTCCTTGAGGGCATCATCCGAGAAGTCAAACTCGCCGTGCAGGTTAATATGCTGCCAGCTCACGGGTGAACTAGCCGCGATGGCATCGGCCACCGCCTGGCGCTCGGCCGCCGGGGCTTGGAATAAGTACTGGTTCAGGTAAAGGCAATTCCAGCACACAATCACGTTTTGCACCAGCTGTTTGCAGGCATTTGCCAACTGCTGTTCTTCCTTGCCGGCGTAGGGAATCTGCCCGTTTTGGCCGTAGAACACGGCCCGCGCGAAGGTATGGGTGCTCTCCAGCTTATCCAGCTGCTCGTCGATGCGCTTGCGCAGGCTCTGGTCGTCCATGTAGCGGAGCAGAAACTCGGTGCGTACCACCCGGCCCAGTTCGCGCAGGGCCAGGTAGACGGGGTGCTGCTGGGAGTAGGAATTGAGCCGACGCAGCAGCGTGGAAGCCGTCACGTGCTTCTGCTTGAGGCTGACGACCAGTCGCAAGAGGGTGTCCCACTGGGCCTCGATAAGCGCGCGGTCGATGTACTTGACCGGGGCCAGGCCGTAGGCCGTCAGGTCGGGCACGTCCATGCCGGTGAAGGCGTAGAACTGCTGGTCCTGAAAGGACTGGATGCGGGGCGCGAATTCGATGCCCAAAAAAGCGGTGAGGGCGAAGTTGACTTCCGTGAAGCCGTGCGTGTCGGTGCTGTGGATGGTGGACTCGACCACGTCGTTGTGCAGCAGGCCGTCGACCAGGTACGGGGGCTCGCGTTCGGACGAGCTGAACGTGGTCGAGTAAAAGAGCCGGTGGCGGTCGTCGAGGAAGCCATACGAGACAATCCCTTTTTCCTGCCCAAAATACTTATAGGAGTAGGTGGCGTGAATGGAGTCGACGGCCACGTAGTACTTCTGGCCATCGGAGGAGGTGTGGACCGCCTCGGGATGGCGCTTGAACAGGCGACTAACGGGCAGCTTGCCGGTCAGGGCCACCACGGCGTCGTTGGCGCGGCGCAGGTTGTCGAGCGAGAAATGCCAGTTGACGGTGTTTTCCAGCGTGGCGCGCGCCACGTGCTTGGTGGCATGAGCCATGCGCGTCAGGCCCAGGTTGCAGCCGTAGGCCATGGCACCGGCGAAGAACACCCGCTCGGCCGGCCGGGCCGGCCGATTGCGCGGGCTCCAGTGGGTGAGGCAGTCGGTGAAGCGACATTCGGCATTCACGGTGTGCAGCACTTCGTGCAGCGAAATCAGGCCCGGCCCCGGAAACAACGTCCGCGGTGCCGGGGCGTCCTCGTCCAGGGGCCGGGCCGGCGTCAGGAAGCGGGGGCGCCCGTTGGCGCGCGTCTTTACGCCGGGGTTGGTGCCGGCGTCGAGTCGTTCACAGGTGCGGGCGAAGGCGGTGGCCAGCTTGGCTTGCCACTCGCTCAACCAAGACCCCGGTTCGCGTAGGTGCACGAGGTCCGTTTGCGCCAGTAACGCGTCCCGCTGCTGCTCCCAAGTAGCGGCCTCCAGCAGGTAGGTGTCGAACGGGCGGTAGCGCAGCGAATGGACCAGATTCAGTTTCCCCGCTTTCAAATGGTCGGCCACGTGGCCGGCCAGCAGGGCTTTATACAGGGAAACCGGGCTTTCGGCCTGCGCCAGGGCGGCCCGTTCCGCGGCTCTCAAAAAGGTTGTCGGCGGCTGCGGGCTCACCTGCCCGTCCCGCGCCCGGTACTGGGCAAGGGCCTGGGCCAGCGGGCTGTCGGCCGCGCCTTCGTAGGCGACGGTGCGCAAAATCTCGCCCAGCCGCCGCTGGAGCGTCCGCGAACGCGCTTCGATAACCTGGTAGTAGGGGCCACCGGAGCTGCCCCCGCCCCCTTTGCGCAATTGCGCCGCCGTGTGGCCCAATTGCGCAAAAGCCGCCACGGCCGGGGTTTGCAGCCAGGCCAGCAGGGCCGTTACCTTTTCCTCGTTGGTGCGGGCGAAGGAAAAAGCGACCGCTTCGAGTTGCGTCAGGGCCGTGCCGTGGCTGACCACGCCTTCCAGCACCTGGCGCAGCTGGCCAGCCGAGTCCTGCTGCTGGCGGTAGACGCGCTCCTGCGTTTCCCGCTGGGCGGCGTTGCGGTGGGTCTGCACGGCCTGCAGCAGCGTTTCGGTGAGCAGGTCGCCCACTTGGTAGTACTGGTAGACCACGAAGCAGAGCACCAGCAGGTACTTCTTGTCGGCCTGCTGCTGCACCTGGAAGACCTGCGTCCGCTCCACGTAGCGGGCGTAGTAGCGCACCACTTCCTCCGATAAGTCCAGGGCCTGCACCACGGGGTACACCTGGGCGAACAGCGTCTGGAGCACGGCGTAGTCCTGCACATTGGCGCGGATAGCCATCGGGCGCATCAGCTCCAGGCTGCGCTTGAGCGTGGTCAGCCGGTAGGGCCGGTGGGAATGGGCCGGGGCTTCTTCGGGCGTGGTGAACAAGGCGTCCAGCTGCTGGCGCACGGCGGGCGTCAGGTGGTGGCCCAACTGGGTGGTGAGCTGTTGTTCCACCGTGCGGAAGGCCTCGGTGACGAGACCGGCCAGCGCCGCGTAGGTCGGCAGTTCCCAACGGTGGGCGCGGATGTAATCGGCGGCGGAGTGAAACACCGCCACCGGGTTCATTTGCTGGCGGGCAAAATGCGTCACCTGCTGGCGCACGGCGGTTTCGACTTGCTCAAAGGGCGGCACGCCAAACTGCTGCAGAATATGCTCCCGGTGGTAGAAGCGGGTGACCTTGTCGTAGCGCGCCCACTCGACTGCTCCCAGGCGATAGCGCTGTTGCACGTACGCCTGGTCGGCCAGCAGAAAGCGGTCAACAGGAAAGAAGCGCCCGGTGGCCTTGAAGTAGCCGACCTGCAGCACGAAGCCGCCCCGGCTGTGCGGCGCCAGCAGCGTGGCCAGAAACTGGGTGGCCCAGTCGGGCAGGGCGAAAAAGAGATGCCGTTGCGGCGGATTGAAGGCCGGGGGCTGGTCGAAGGCGCGACGCTGAGTAGCGTCAAGTAAGGGAAGGTGACGGGCCATGGGGCAGGAAGTAAATCCTAAAAGTAGCCGGCCGGGTTGTACAGTGAAACGAACGTATTTCTGTACAAGTAAGCAGGCGGCGCCCGTGGCCCGGTGAAGCGAAGCCAAAACCAGGTGATTTGGTACAGAAAACTTGTTCAGCAATCAAAGTACAAACAAGGGTATCTTCGCCACGGATAACCTGTACTTTGCCCCATGAAAATCGGCTACGCCCGCGTCTCCACCCGCGACCAGAACCTGGAACTGCAACTCGATGCCCTCACCAAAGCCGGCTGCGAAACCATCTACCAGGAAAAGGTGTCCGGGGCCAGCGCCAACCGCCCGGAGCTGGAGCGGCTGCTGACGCAGCTGCGCACCGGCGACACGGTCTACCTCTACAAACTCGACCGCTTGGGGCGCTCGCTCAAGCACCTGCTGCAGGTGGTGGGCGACTTCCAGCAGCTGGGCGTGGGCCTGGTCTCCCTCACCGATGCCATCAACACGACCTCCGCCCAGGGGCGGCTCGTGTTTAACCTGTTTGCGTCGCTCGCCGAGTTTGAGCGGGAGCTGATTCGCGAGCGCACCCACGCCGGGCTGGCCGCGGCCCGGGCCCGGGGCCGGGTGGGCGGCCGCCAGCGGGGCCTCTCGGAGCAGGCCGAACGCACGGCCATCATCGCCGAGACGCTCTACCGCGAGCAGCAGCTCGGCGTCAACGAGATTGCCCAGCGCCTGAACATCTCCAAGGTCACCCTCTACAAGTACTTACGCCACCGTCAGGTCGTCATCCACGCGCACCGAAAGGCGGCAGCTGCCAAGGCCGCCGATTAACTTTTGGACCAAACTTTTAACCAAGGCCAATAGTGTCATGACCGAAAGGGCTTAGAGTAATTTTATCCCCCCGCTGCTATAAGAAGGCCCATATGCCAGGACCATGACTACTTAAAACAGTATACTTCAAAGTACAAATAAACCAGTGCTGCCATAGTACTTACCTGAGGTGGTCCAGTGAAGAAAGATGCGTCCTGCTTCTGTCTGCCTTGCCTAGACCACCTCACTCCTTTTTATGAGCAAAAGGAATGCAACCCACTTCTTACTTCTGTGGCCATACTTGCTAAATGGCTAAATATAGCGCCTGAACTACGCAGCTAGGCCAGCCCTTTTTGTTTCCCTATCTTTCTCTCTGCCCACTTACGGATTGCCAACCGCTACTTTTGATTGAATTGGAGTGCAAGTTCACTTAAATTTATAGGGGTAGTGGCTTAAAGCGAGGTGATTTCTAGATTATGCTGGTCGATGGCGATTTTGATGCGGTTGTAGTGGCTGATTCGGCACTTGCTGAACGAGCGGGAGCGCCGCACAAGCACACCGCAGCGGTGGCGGAGTTTACCGTTGAGGGCTTCGACCACCCGGGTGCCGGTTTTGCCCACGACGTGCGCGGCGGCCGGCAGCACCTGCGGGTAGGCCCGCCAGGCGTCGGTAAAGTAGTGGGTGCGGCGGCGGTAGCGGCGGGGCAGCGCCCGCCAGAGGCGTTGCAAGGTGGCCGCGCCCCGGCTGCCCAGCACCCAGGCCACGATGCGCCGACTGGCGCGCTCCACGGCCAGCCAAAGCCACACCTTGCGTTTCTTGCGGCCCACAAATGTCCACATCTCATCAAGTTCGAGGGCTTCCCAACGCTTGCGTTGCGCCTTTTTTGGTCGGCGCCGGGGCAAGGGCGGGGCCGGTTGCGCCGCTTTTTTTTACCCGCCTGGCAATCGTATTGCGGGCCACGCCGGTGGCGCGGGCGATGCTGCGCAGCGAGTTGCGCTCCAGCAGCAACTGGTCAACCTGCGCGTACTGCCGGGCTTTTTCCACCGCCGCCGGCTGAAAATAGCCTTGGTGGCCGCAGGCTTTGCACTGGTACTTGGCCCGCCCGCCGCTCTGGCCGTTGCGGCGAATCTGCTCACTGGCGCACTTGGCGCAATAATGCTGCGTGTAAACCATCCCCGAAGGTAAGCCCTTCACCCTGATTTAACCCACTACCAATTTATAGTATGGTTACTGTCTCCCCGCAAGCAATAGCACGCCGAAATGCAGCTACGGCTAGGCCAGGACTTTGCGTTCTCCTACTGTCCTGGTTGCTGTGGGGCGGCCCGCCCGGCGCATTGGCGCAACCTACTTCGCCGACGGCGGCAGCCTCCCCCGTAGTGCAACTGCGCGATACTACCCACGAATACCAACTGGGCCATTATTGGGAAGTGCTGGCGCTTCGAGCCGACTCGCTGCCGGCCTTATCCTTTCAGCAGGTCAGCTCGCCCGTGTGGGCGGCCCGCTTCAAGCACAGCCAACAGGACGTACCGGCCTATGGGGGCTGGCGCGGCACGGTGTGGTTGCGCGGTACGGTGGTGAACCGTAAGACAGCCGCTACGGCGTGGCTGTTGCGGGCCTTGCTGCCGCCAGCCGAGCCTCTTTCCGTATTCGTGGTGGATGCCGCCGGCCGGGTGCAGCAGTTCGACGGCGGCCCCGGCACTTCCGATGCCACCAGCCACGCCGAGCCTGACCGCCGTTTCAATTTTGCCCTGCGGCTGCCTCCGGGCCAGCCCGTGACCCTGTACGTACGCACCATCGGCGGCCTGCTGGATTTGCGAATTTGCGAGCGGCATTTTCTTCAGCATTTCATCTACTGGGAAACCTTCCTCCTGGCGCTGTTCCTGGGCACGCTCCTGATGTTGGCCTTCTACAACGCCTTTTTGTTCGTTTCCATCCGGGAAAGGAGCTACCTGTATTACGTGGGCTATGTGCTCACGTTTGGCCTGCTGGTGCTGCAAATGAAGAGCCTGCTCTATCTGTGGACTTTTCCGCTGCTGGAAGGCTCGTGGGATGTGTACCTTCAGCAGCTGCTGATTGGAGCCAACATGCTGTTTGGCAATCTCATGGCCCGCGCTTTTCTGGATACCCGGCGGCTGGCCCCGCGGCTCGACTGGCTGCTGCGCGTCATGTTGCTGGCCACGCCGCTGCCCCTGTTGGCCGGGGTGCTTGGGCAAGACCAACTGGCCATGCGACTTAGCATGATACTGCCGCTCGTGTCGAGCCTCACGCTGATAGTGGTGGGCACGGCCGTGTTGCGGACTGGCTACCGACCGGCCCGCTACTACATGGCGGGCTGGGGCGTGGTCATCGTGTCGATAGTGGCGTACAATCTGGCGCAGCTCAACATACTGCCCGCCAACTGGTGGACGATTGACAGCTCGGGCGTGGCCTGGGGGCTCGAAATGGTCTTCCTCTCCCTGGGCCTGGCCGACCGCGTCAACCTGGCCCGGCTGGCGCAGCAGCGGGCCCAGGAAGACACGCTGGCCGCCCTCCTCAAAACAGAAGATGTGCAGCAAGCGGCCAACCGCCAGCTGGCCACCCGGGCCGCCGAGCTGGAGCAGGCCAACCACGAGCTACAGGCCAGCCTGGCCACCACCGACCAGCTGCAAACGCTCGACGGGCTGAAAACGAACTTTTTCACCAACATCAGCCACGAGTTTCGCACCCCGCTCACGCTCATCCTCGGGCCGGCCGAGGAGATGGCCGCCGAGAGCTCAGACCCCGCTGCCCGGCGCAGCGGCGGCCTGATTCTGCGCAACGCCCAGCGTCTGTTGCGCCTTATCAACCAGCTGCTCGACCTGAGCAAGCTCGAAGCGCGGGCCATGCACTTGGCTCCCGCTCGTGCCGATATCGCCGCCCTGGCGCGCCAGCTGGCGGCCACCTTCGCCTCCATGGCCGAAGCGCAGGGCATTCGCTTTTCTACGCATGGACCGGTACGGCTGCCTTTCGTATTCGACGCGGCTAAGCTGGAAATCGTGCTCACCAATCTGCTCAGCAACGCGTTGCGGTTTACACCGGCCGGGGGCGAGGTGGCCCTGACCTGGTGCGAGTTGCCGGCCACCGCCACAAGTCCGCCCGCCGTGGAACTGGCTGTACGGGACACCGGGCCAGGCATCGCGGCGGCGCAGCAGCCGCATTTGTTCGACCGCTTCTACCAAGGCGCCCACCCCACCACGCCGGGAGCCCAGCCCGGCACCGGCGTGGGGCTGGCCCTGGTGAAAGAGCTGACCGAGTTGCACGGCGGCTCGGTGGCCGTGCACAGCACCACCGGCCGGGGAGCCACGTTCACCGTGCGGCTGCCCGCCGGGCTGGTGCCCACGGCCCCGGAATCGGTAGAAGACAATTTCCCCCATCAGCTTTACGTGCCGCTCGAAACTGCCGCAGTGGAAACTCTGCTCGATGGAATCGAGGAAGTAATCTCTGCCCCCGAGGCCGACTTGGTGCTGTTTATCGAAGACAACGCCGACGTGCGCGAGTTCATTCGCACGAGCCTGGCCCCGGCCGGCTACCGGCTGCTGGAAGCCACCGACGGCCGGCACGGGTTGAAACTGGCTCTCGAACACGTTCCGGACCTGGTGGTGAGCGACGTGATGATGCCCGGCCTGGACGGCTATGAGGTGGTGCGGCAACTCAAGGCCCACCCGGCCACGAGCCATGTGCCGGTGGTCCTGCTCACGGCCAAGGCGACGGCCACCGACCGGCTCGAAGGCCTGGAAACCGGAGCCGACGCCTACCTGAGCAAGCCCTTCGCCGCCCGCGAGTTGCGCGCCCAAGTCCGCAATTTACTCGCTCTGCGCGAGCGTACTCACCGCTTCGCCCGCGCCGCCCAGCAGCTGGTGACGGGCTTCGACCAACCGGGACCGGAAGCACCAGCCGCACCCCGCCTGTCGGCCCTCGACCAACGCTTTTTGGATAAAGTGGCGGCTAGTGTGGCAGAAAACCTGGCCGAAAGCGACTTTGACGTGGACCAGCTCAGCAGTGCCGTGGCGCTGAGCCGCACCCAGATGCAGCGCAAGCTGCGTGCCCTCACCGGGCAGGCCCCGGCCGAGTACATCCGCCTGGCGCGCCTGCACCGGGCCTTGGGACTGTTGCGCGAGCAGGCCGGTACGGTGTCGGAGATTGGTTATCAGGTCGGATTTGTCAGCCTGGCACACTTTTCCAGAGTGTTTGCGCGGCAATATGGGTACCCGCCTAGTGAAGTAGGCCGGCAGTAAGCCCGAAGAACTGAAAAATAAAAGGAGTGCATTGCCCCATTTTCTAGAGCCCGCCGAACGGTAGTTCGGCGGGTTTTTTTTGCGCCATTCTAAGAGGGTTGTGGTGGATGGCTCAAAACGACAAGCCCGTGGCCGGGATAGGCAAGGATTAGTCGGGAAAGGCAAGCAAATGGCCGGGATGGCAAAGGCATTGAAAATCAGCGGTTCGTCCTTTGTAAAACCAAGAGACAGGTTTCCAAAGCTCCTTTTGGCCCGTGACTTTATTGCTCTCCTCACCCGCTGACCCTCCCGTATTATGAAAAACTCATTCTTCCTTTTTGCGGGTGTCATTGCCTGGCTACTGGCCACCGCACCCAATGCCCAGGGCCAGAACGTGGGCATCGGCACAGCTGCGCCGGATGCCTCGGCAGCCCTCGACATTGCCAGCACGGGCAAGGGCTTGCTGGTGCCGCGCCTCACGCTGGCCCAGCGCACGGCCATTAGTAGCCCGGCGGCGGCCCTGCTCGTATACCAGACCGACGGGGCGCAACCTGGCTTTTGGTACAACGCCGGCACGGCGGGGGCACCGGCTTGGACGTACTTCAACCCCAGCGGGGGCGGGGCTGACAACTTGGGCAACCACACGGCCACTCAAGTCCTGAATATGCAAAGCAATGCCCTCACCGGTACCGGGGCCAGCATTGGGGCGGTAGTGGGCCTGGGCGTGCGGGCCGACGGCGGCCTCAACATCGGCCAGAACACCAACGGCAACATGTCGCTCGGCTTCCAGGCCGGCAACGCGACGACTACAGGCAGTTACAACCTATTTGGCGGCTACAAAAGCGGACTCTTGAACACGACCGGGGCCCAAAACACGTTTCTGGGCAATGCCACGGGCGAGTCCAACGCGGGGGGCAGCAACAACGTCTTCAGTGGTGCCCTCAGCGGCTTCAGCAACGCCACGGGCAGCAGCAACACCTACACCGGCTAC
>JANXUO010000157.1 GCA_025356245.1 Hymenobacter sp. | reverse complement strand
TGGTGGTAAAGGCGCGCAAGGGCGAGTTTCGACTGGGGGGCAGGGCGGCGAGGTAGGCGGCTACGTCCTGGACGTAGGCGGTATCGGGAGCGGCGATGGCGGCGGGGCGGGCGGTGGGCGGCACGGGAGCAACAGCGCTATCGGCGGGGGACGTGGGCGGGGGAACCTGGGCGGCAGCGGGGCGGGCGGTATCGGCGGCGGCAGAAACCGGGGGCGACGCGACGGAGGCCTGGGTTTCGGTGGTGGTTTTGGTAGCTTCGGTGCAGGCCATCATCCCTACTGCTATTAATAAGGAGGCGGCGAAGCACGGGCCGAGGCGGAAATTCGTCATGAGTAAGAATGGTACAGAGGCGCAATTTACGGGCAGCAGCGCGGGCGGAGGTACTATGCGGGGAGCGGAGTGTTGGCGGCGCGGAATTTATGCGTTAAACTTGCTCACTCAATTATCCGATGGCTGTCGTTACCTGCCGGTTTTTTCACGCATGTTTTCACTCCTTATAGTATGGCACAAAGTAATGGCGGCGGCGGGCTACCGGGCAGGCCGGAGCGCAAGCGGTTTGATTGGGAAAACTCGCGGGTGATGCGGCGCTGGCGCACCTACATGGGCTACTCGAAAAGCGAGGCGCGGGGGTCGGTGGTGTTGATGCTGCTGATAGTGGCCGTACTGTTTGTACCGCTGCTGGTGCGGCCGTTGTTTGACGCGCCGGAAAATTACGACGATGCCCGGGACCGGCGCGACCTGGATGCGCTGGTGGCGCAGCTGAACGAGCATCGGCTGCGAAGCGGCGACCGGAAATTTCCGTCGCGCTACCCTGCGCGGGGCGGCGGGTATGCCGGCCGGGGCTCGAAATACCCGGCGGTGGCACAGGTGGCGCTGGCGCCCTTCGACCCCAATACACTGGATGCGACGGGCTGGGAGGCGCGGGGCGTGCCGCATTTCGTGGCGGTACGCATGGCCAAATACCGGGAGATGGCGGGGGGCTTCAAAGCCAAAAGTCAGCTTAAAAAAATGTACGGGTTAGAGCCCGCCGTTTATGCCCGCCTCGCGCCGTTTGTGCAGCTGCCGGAGGAAATGCCAAAGCGCGGCGAGCGGCCGGACTTTGCCAGGAGCGACGCTTTTGGCAAGGATGCCTTTGGGAAAGATGGGCTGCCCGGCAAGTTTCCGCGCAAGCCCCGAAACTTGCAGCCGTTTGACCTGAACACGGCCGATACCACGCAGCTGATGCAGATTCGGGGCATTGGGCGCGGGTATGCCAAGGGCATTGTGAAGCAGCGCGACCGCCTGGGCGGCTTCATCAGCGCAACGCAGCTGGCCGAGGTGTGGCACCTGCGCGAGGCGCCGGACTTGGTGGACAGCCTACGGAAATACACCTTCGTGACGCCGGGTTTCCGGCCGGGGATGGTGCGGCTAAACTCCGGCTCGTTCGATGAATTGTGGGGGCACCCGTACATCGGCAAGCCGGTGGCGCGGCGGCTGGTGGCTTACCGCACCCTGCACGGCGCCTACAAAACGATGGAGGAAGTAGTGAGGGGTACGCTGATGAAACCCGAAGATGCCGAGCGGCTACGGCCGTATGCGGCGTTCGAGTGAGGAGGATTTTCTAACTCAGAAAGCGGGCTTTTCAGTTACCTTTTTCCGCGAAACCAGCCCGTACACCACCAGCCCGACCACTAGGGTACCCAGGCCGTAGAGCGACTCGGTGGGCTTGTCGCGGAGAATGAAAAGCAGCGTCCAGCCGCTTAGCAGCAGGAAAAGCAGGGGCGTGACGGGGTAGCCCCAGGCGCGGTAGGGGCGCGGCAAATGGGGCTGTTGCCAACGGAGGACGAAGACGCCGAGGACGGTGAGGAAGGTAAATAAATTCAGTACAAAGCCGGCGTACACCAGCACTTCCTTGAAGCTCGGTTTGAGGACGAAGGCCAGCGTGAGGACGGTTTGCAGCCCCAATGCCCGCACCGGGATGCCAGCGCGGCTGCGCCCGGCCAGCCAGCGCAGGGCGGGCAAATCTTCGCCCATGCTTTGCACGATGCGCGGCCCGGCAAACACCATGGCGCTGATGGTGGACACCCGCAGCGCCGCGATGACGGCCCCGGTGAGCCGCCCCACCACGGGTCCAAACAACGAATTAGCGGCGATGTACCCCACCTCCAGCTGGCCCTGTAACGCGGCCTGGGGCGTGGAGCGGAGAAAAACATAGTTCAGGCCGACGTACAAAACCAGCACCACGGCGGTGCCGGAAAGCAAGATGCGCGAGAGGTTGCGCTGGGGGTCGGCAATTTCGCCGGTGAGGTAAACGGCGGCGTTCCAACCCGAATAGGCGTAGCTGACGAACACCAGCGACACGGCAAAGGCGGGCGTGAGCAGCACTTGCCAATCGGCCGCGGCGGGTACCAATTGCAGGGGTTGCCCCTCCCCTGCCAGCAGACCCACGGCGATAAAACCAACCAGCACGGCCACCTTCAAACCCGTTACGGCCACCTGAAACCGGCTGCCGGCGCGGGTGCTAAAACCGTGCACCAGGGCCAGGGCCAGCACCACGGCAGCCGACAGCAGTGGCGCATTCAGCCCCGGCCACACCCGGCGGGCGTACTCGCCGAGGGCCAGCGCGGCCAACGCAGTGGGCGCGGCAAAGCCCACGGTGGCCGACACCCAGCCCGACAAAAACCCCAGCGCCGGGTGGTAGATGCGGCCCAGGTAGTGGTATTCGCCCCCCGAGCGCGGCATGGCCGAGGCCAGCTCGGCGTAGCTCACGGCCCCGCACAGGGCAATGCCGCCGCCCACCACCCACAGCATCAGCAGGGCAAAATTGCTCTGGATGCCCAGCACCTGGAAGCCCAGACTGGTGAAGACGCCGGTGCCCACCATGTTGGCCACCACGATGGCGGCCCCGGTGACGAAAGAAATTTTGTAGGGGTTGGGGGCAGTACTCACCCCGCAAAGATGGGGCTGTCGCGGCAAGTGCCGCGTTGTTTTGCGGGGGCTGCCCGAGGGCTCCGCCCCGTCTTTGCCGCCCTCCGCAACGTGTTTGGGCTACTCCGAAGCGTATTCGGGCTGCTCCGAAGCGTATTTGCCTCCCTCCGAAGCGTGTTTGCCTTCCTCCGAAGCGTATTTGCCTTCCTCCGAAGCGTGCTTGCCTCCCTCCGCAACGTGTTTGGGCTGCTCCGAAAGGTATTGGTGTGGCTCCGCTTTCGCATTGATGTAGTGCGAAGCCAACTGCGGTTGGGCCGCAACGGACGAATTACGCTTTGGGGCGCTTGTAGAGCGGCACGGTGCTGCACGGCTCGCCGTACATGAGGCTGGCAGCCACGGGCAGCAGCTTTTGCATGATGGCCACGTAGGCAAAGGTGGGCACCGGTTTTTCGCCGCAGCCTTTGATGACGACTTTCGCGTCGTGGTAGTCTTCGGCATTGAGGCCGGCGATGGCTTCCTCGAAGAGGGCTTGTTCGAGGGCTTCGAGGTTGCCAAACACGTAGCGGTGGGCGTGGTTTTGCAGCTTACTGGCGAGCAGCATATACGCCCAGGTGGGCACAATGGCATCGGCATGAAAGTATCCCAGCAATAGTTCAAAGATTCTCGGCTTTAAGCCTGTCTATACTGAACCCAAATAGTGTGCTGCG
>JANXUO010000142.1 GCA_025356245.1 Hymenobacter sp. | reverse complement strand
CTGCTGACGGGCAGTTTTTTCAGCCTGAAAACCAAGTGGCGGCTCCTGCGCGAGCTGTGGCAACCCGCCGCCGCCCCCAACCCCACCGAAACCGTGGCCGCGTTTTTTGAGCGCCGGTTTGGGCGCGAAATCCTGGATTATGCCGTCAACCCCTTCATTTCGGGCATTTACGCTGGCGACCCCGCCCAGTTGCTGCTGCACCGTACCTTCCCGAGCCTGGCGGCGCTGGAGCAGGCCCACGGCTCGGTGCTGCGCGGGCTGATAAAGCAGGGCGCAGGCGGCGAACGGCGGCGCATTGTAAGCCTCAAAAACGGCCTGCAAAGCCTGCCGCTGGCCCTGGCGGCGCGGCTGACGGGCTACCAACCCAATACGGCCATCGCGGCCGTACGCCGGGCCGCCGGGGGCGGCTACTTGCTGGATACCGCATTGGGGCCAGCGGTTACGGCAAATGCGGCAGCCCCGGCAACCACCTCGGGGCCGTTCAGCCACGTGGCTCTGGCCTTGCCGGCGTATGCGGCGGCCGGGCTGCTGGCCGGGGTTTTCCCCGCAGCAGCGGCGGCGTTAGCCGCCGTGCAGTACCCACCGATGAGCGTGGTATTTTCGGCCTACGACCGGGCAGCGGTGCAACACCCGCTGGACGGCTTCGGCGCCCTGCATCCGAAGGCAGAAAACGCTTACGCGGCGGGCTCCATCTGGAGCAGCTCGCTATTTGAGGGGCGGGCACCGGCGGGGCAGGTGCTGTTTACCACGTTTGTGGGCGGGGTGCAGTACGCCGAGGCCGCCCGGCAGCCCGAGACCACGCAGCTGGCGGCCGTGGACGAGGAATTGCGCCGGCTGTACGGCATAACCGCCGGGCCGCGCTGGCAGGGGCGCTACTTCTGGCCCCGCAGCATTCCGCAGTTCGACGCGCACATTGGTCCCGCCCAAGCGGCCGTCGATGCGCTACAGCCGCAAGGCGTGGTGGCCGTGGCCAATTGGCGGGCGGGCGTGGGCATCCCCGACGTGGTGCGGTGGGCCGCGAAAACGGCGGGCGTGCTGGGGGCCTAGGGACTGCGGTTTGGGGGCACAAATCTTCGTTGCGGGCCTTTCCAAACGCAACCAACAGGGCCGGCCCGTATCTTTGGGCTTATATGAACGAAGGCCTCGTCCTCATCCCTACTTATAACGAGAAGGAAAACGCGGAATTTATCATCCGCAAGGTGATGTCGTTGCCCAGAGCGTTCGATGTGCTGGTGATTGACGACGGCTCGCCCGATGGCACGGCGGCCATTGTGCGAGGGCTGATGGGTGAGTTTGGCGGACGGCTGCACCTGGAAGAACGCAGCGGCAAGCAGGGCCTGGGCACGGCCTACATTCACGGGTTTCGGTGGGCGCTGGCGCGGGGGTATTCGTATGTTTTCGAGATGGATGCGGATTTTTCGCACAACCCCGACGACCTGCTGCGCCTGCACGACGCCTGTGCCGTGCAAGGCTTCGACCTGGCCATTGGCTCGCGTTATATTCAGGGCGTGAACGTGGTGAACTGGCCCATGTCGCGGGTGCTGATGTCATATTTTGCCTCGTGGTACGTGCGGCTGGTGACGGGAATGCCCATCCGCGACGCCACGGCGGGCTTTAAGTGCTACACGGCCAATGTGCTGCAAACCATCGAGCTGAATCAGGTGCGCTTTGTGGGTTACGCCTTTCAGATTGAGATGAAGTGGCTGGCCTACCAGCTCGGCTTCCGCATCAAAGAGGTGCCCATCATCTTTACCGACCGCACGCGGGGGCACTCCAAAATGAGCAAGAACATTGTGAAAGAGGCTTTTTTGGGGGTCTTGCAGATGAAGCTGGACAGCTGGTGGCGGCCTGCCAAGCGGGCGGCTTAGGCCGCCCGGCTTCGAACCAGCGCCCACCCCCCGCCGTTGTACCCTCGCATGGAAAACACTCCCCTGTTCTGGCTGCTTTTCGTGGCGCTCATCATCGGCCTGTTGCTGCTCGATTTGTTCGTCCTCAACCGCAAGGCGCACGAAATAAAGCTAAAGGAAGCCCTCGGCTGGAGTGCGTTCTGGGTGTTTCTCTCGCTGTGCTTCAACGCGCTGGTGTACCAGCAAATGGGGCCGGAGGCGGCCGGCGAATGGCTCACCGGTTACCTCGTCGAGAAGGCGTTGAGCGTGGACAACCTCTTCGTGTTCCTGCTCATCTTCACTTACTTCAAGGTGCCGGGCGAGTACCAGCACCGCATCTTATTCTGGGGCGTGCTGGGGGCGTTGGTGCTGCGGGCGGTGTTTATTTTGGCCGGGGCAGCGCTGCTGGCCCGGTTTCACGTGCTGGTGTACTTGCTGGGGGCTTTTTTGGTGTACACCGGCGTGCAGATGTGGGCCGCGGGGGCCGACCCCGAAATCGACCCCGAGCACAACCCCGTGGTGCGCTGGCTGAGCCGGCACCTGCCCATCACGCGGGGCTTTGAGGGCGGGCGATTTTTTGTGAAGCGCGACGGCCTGCGCTTCGCCACGCCGCTGCTGGTGGTGCTGGCCATGGTCGAAACCACCGACGTCGTGTTTGCTGTCGATTCCATCCCGGCCATCCTGGCCATCACCCGCGACACGTTCATCGTCTTCACCTCCAACGTGTTTGCCCTGCTGGGGCTGCGGGCCATGTACTTCGCCCTTGCCAGCCTGATGCGCCTGTTTCACTACCTGCACTACGGCCTGGCGCTGATTCTCGTCTTCATCGGCAGCAAAATCTTGTTTGAGGACCTGGTTTATTCCGCCTTCGGCTACCGCCTCTCCACCCCGCTGGAGCTGGGCGTGGTGGGGCTGCTACTGGCGGGCAGCGTGGGGCTTTCGCTGCTGCGGCCCAAGGCGGCGGAGTAAAAGCACGTTGCCAAGTGCCTGCCCGGCCTACCTTTACGCCCCACACTCGACCCATTTCATCCCAAATTCTTTCATGAAAACACTTCGACTCGCCGCTGGCTTGCTGCTGGCTGCTGCGTTGGCCCACCCGGCCGCCGCCCAAACCCTCGACCCTTCTTTTACCGCGCCCAGTAGCTTGTACGCGCCGGGGAGCGTGTATGCAATGGGGCCATCACAATCCGATGGCAAGCGCGTCATAAGCGGAATTATAACGCGGGTTAACGGGGCCACCGTCAGCAATGTGGTACGCCTCGATGCCAACGGGGCTTTGGATGCGCCGTTTTCGCAAAACCTGGGCACGGTCAATACCCCAATATTTCGCATCAAGGGCCTGCCCTCCGGCCAGTATTTGTTGTGCAGCTTCGGGGCCGACATCACGGCTGGCGGCCTTACCCGCACCGATATTTTGCGCTTGAACGCCAACGGCACCGCCGATGCCTCGTTTGATGCCGGGGCCGGGTCGTGGGCCAACGGCGGCTACAACAATGAGTTCACCCTGCAACCCGACGGCAAGCTGCTGGTGGGCGGCTCATTTGCCACTTTCGGCACTACTGCGGCGGCGGGCGTGGTACGCCTCAACCCCAACGGCAGTGTCGATACCGGTTTTTCGGTGGGCACGGGTCTTGATTTCAACAACGGAGAAAATGTGTATGCAATGGCTGTGCAGGCCAACGGCAGGGTGGTGGTTGGCGGTGACTTTGCAAACTTCAACGGACAGTTGGCCAACGGCCTGACCCGCCTCAACAGCACCGGTAGCCTCGATGCCAGCTTTGTGTCGCCGCTGCAGGTTGGTTCCTACGTTGAAAACGTGGTGATGCAGCCCGACGGCAACATCTTGGTCAGCGGCAACCTTCGACTCGCCGGGGCTACGGCTGCCGCGCTGGTGCGGCTGCTGCCCTCGGGTGCCCTCGACCCGGCTTTTTCACTCGCTGGGGTTTCGCCGTCCAACGGCAATTTCGTCACAACAGGTTTTTACGACCCGGCGGTCGTGTTGCAACCCGATGGCAGGATACTGGTGGCCGGTCATTTCACGACGGCTACCACCACGGCTTTGCGCGTGGCCCGGCTGAATGCCAATGGTACGCTCGACAATACATTTCAAGCAACCAGCGGCCCTAGCAGCACACCGCGCACCATCGGGCTGGAAGCCAACGGCACGGTGCTGGTGGGCGGCTCCTTCAACAACTTCGGTGGTACGGAAACTGGCTTGGGCCGCTTGACCACCACTGGCGCAACCGACCCGGCTTACCGCCCCAGCCTGCAAATACCCGGCAGCGTGAGTGCCGTGGTGCGCCAGCCCGATGGCAAGCTGATTGCCGGGGGCAACTTCACCGAAATCAACGGGACACCGGTTCATCGCCTGGCACGTTTCGGCGCCAATGGTAGCTTTGAGGCAGCCTACTCGTCCGCTACGGGCTTACTGCCCGGCACTGTAACCAAACTCCTGTTGCAACCCGATGGCAAGCTGCTGGTGGGCAATACGGGCAATACCCTGCGCCTCGATGCCAACGGCAGCCCCGACCCCAGCTTTACGCCCTTTTCTGCTGCCACGGCCCTGGCCTTGCAGCCCGATGGCAAAGTGCTGATTGGCGGAAATTTCAGTGGTTACGTTGGCAGCACGAGCGTGTATGAGAACCTTGTGCGCGTAACTGACACCGGCACTTACGACCCTTCCTTCAACCGCCCTACGACCGCGGCTTCCGGCCCCGGCGTACCCTCTTACACCGACGCCATTTTAGTGCAGCCCGACGGCCGCATTGTAGTGGGCGGCAATTATACGGATAGCAGCGGGCGCAACCAAGGCGGCCACGTAACGCGCTACGAAACTGACGGCCGGCTCGACCCAACTTTTTCCTACACCAGTGCCTTCACTACCAGCAGCACCAGCGTAAATGCCAGCAACCGCCTTTATACCCTGGCCTTGCAGCCCGACGGCGCTATTTTGGTAGGCGGCAACTTCGCAACCGTTGGCGGCACCGCCCGCCCCGGCGTTGCCCGTCTCACCGCCGCCGGCACCCTCGACGCCAGCTTCGCCCCAAACCGCGTCCAAACCGGCACCGTGTTCGCCCTAGCCCTGCAACCCAACGGCCGGGTGCTGCTCGGCGGCTCCTTCAGCAGCCCAACGCCAACTCCGTCCTACACCCGCATGGCCCGCGTCCTCGCCAACGGCCAGTTTGATGCCTCGTTTGCCCCCACAGCCAACCCCAACGGCACCGTGCGGGCCTTGCTCGTGCAGCCCGACGGGGCCATTGTGCTGGCGGGTAGCTTCACCACCGTGGGCGGGCAGGTTGCCGTGGCCCTGGCCCGCATCACGGCCCCCAACGTGCTGGCGGTAGCCGCGCCCGCCGCCGTGGCTGCCCGCACCGCCGCCTGGCCCGTACCCGCCCACGGCCTGCTGCATGTGCTGCCCGACTTCAGCGCCCGCCCCCTTAGCATCGAACTGCTTGATGCGCTAGGCCGCCCGCTGCAAAGCCAGCCCGCCGCTTCGGCCACCGAAACCACCCTTGACCTGAGCCAGCGCGCCGCCGGCGTGTACTTGCTGCGCGTGCAGTATGCCGCCGGGGCCGTGGTGCGCCGTGTGGTAGTGGAGTAGCATTTTTGGTATTGGGTGTTGGGTGTTTGATACCTGTTTTTTCAACTTCAACACCCAACACCTACAAATTCACACCAACTCACCAAACCCCACCTGCCCGTTGGCGATGTTGAGGTAAGCACCGACTACGCCCACTTCTTTGCTCGCGATGCGCTCGCGCAGGTAGGGGCTGAGGGCGAGGATGTCGGCGATGGAATTTTCGACGTTTTGCTGGGTGATGCGCTCCACGGTGGCCGCGTCGAGAGTACCATAAGCTTGGCCCGCGCAGCCGCAGGCCACCACTGCCCGCTGAATTTTGGTGGTGATGGCGTTCAGGTTCTCGTCGTCGTCGTGGGGAGTCAGGGCAGTGGCTACGGCCCCGCAGTTGGAGTGCCCTTTCACGACGATGAGCTTGACGCCCAGCTTCGCCACGGCCAGCTCCAGGCTGCCCAGAATTTCGGGACTCACGACGTTGCCTGCCACCCGGAT
>JANXUO010000634.1 GCA_025356245.1 Hymenobacter sp. | reverse complement strand
GCAGCCGCCGTAGTAGCCGCGGGCCGTGGGTTCCAGCGCGTCGATGAGTTGGAGGGCGCGGTACTTCGGCGCCCCGCTGAGGGTGCCGGCCGGAAAGGTGTCGGCCACGACTTGCAGGGTATCGGCGGCAGGCGGCAGGGTGGCCGTTACGTGACTGACCAGGTGGATGACGTGCGAGTAAAACTGAATTTCGCGCAGCGTTTGCACCGCCACGTCGGTGCCGTGGCGGGCCAGGTCGTTGCGGGCCAGGTCCACGAGCATCACGTGCTCGGCGTTCTCTTTGGGGTCGTTGGCGAGGCGCTGGGCCGCGGCGGCATCGGCCGCGTCGTCGCCGGTGCGGCGGTAGGTGCCTGCAATCGGATATAGGCTGGCCGTGCGGCCCTGCACCCGCAGCTGCGCCTCGGGCGAGGAGCCGAAGATTTTGTAGTCGCTGTAGTCAAAATAAAACAGGTACGGCGAGGGATTGATGGAGCGCAAGGCCCGGTAGACGTTGAATTCGTCGCCGGCAAAGGCCTGCTCAAACCGCCGCGAGAGCACCAGCTGAAATACGTCGCCGCGCCGGCAGTGGGCCTGCGCCTGAGCCAGCCGGGTGCGAAATTCGTCGTCGGTCTGGTTGCTGGCCTCGGGGCCGGTGGTGTTGAAGCCGAAGGTAGGCACGGCGGTGTGACGCACCAGCTGCTCCAGGCGGTCGAGGCCGGCTTCGCCGGGCGCAACGGCATTGCCGTCCGCCACGTGGTGCTCAAACAAAAAAAGCTCCTGCCGAAAATGGTTGAAGGCCAATACGTAGCGGAATACCCCGTAGCGCATCAGCGGCAGGTCGGCCACCGGTATTTTAGCTGGGTTTAAGCCCACGTCCTCGAAGCTTTGCACGGCTTCGTAGCCCAGGTACCCAAACAGGCCGTTGTTGATGATGTCGCCGGTGGGTGCGGTAGGGTCAGGCGCGAAGCTGCCGGCAAACGCACGCAGGCGGTCCAGGGCCAGCGCCGGGGTGGGCAGGGCTTCGCGGCGCTGCTCGCCGCCGGGTAGGGCCAAGTGCAGCTCGCCGCCGCGCCGCAGCTCGAAGGTGGCCAGTGGCTCGCAGACGAGGTAGCTGTAGGCGTTTTGCTGGCCGTGGTAGTCGGCGCTTTCGAGCAGCAGGCAATTAGCAAACTTATCGCGCAGCCGCAGGTACAGGGCCACCGGCGTGGTGGTGTCGGCCAACAGGCGGCGATGCCTGGTTAGTAGTTGATACGTAGGCATTTAGAAAGAACAAACGAGTTGCCGCTACACTGACCGGGCACAAAAAAACCCAGCAGTGGGCCGGGCAGTTGGAGTTAAAAACGACGAAATCAAAACCTGACTTTCATCTTACACCAAAGCATACCGGGCCGTGCTACTGCACAGCCACCACCAGCTTTTGGACGAATGAAAAACGGTCATTACTTGGGTTGCGTTGGAATTACGATTGCAAAGGTAAGGGGTTTTTATTACAACCCGGGCAACTTTCAGCATAAATTTTGCTGATATGGCAGCAATACGCCCTATTTTTTGCATCGCCACACAAACCACTGTCTTGCCTAGAAGGTTATCCCCAGCCTCGAAGAAACCAAAAGGAGAGCAGCTCTAAGCCGAAGCTTGGGGCCGCTCTCCTTTTTGAAAGTGTGGGCTGTAAGCGCCAGTCCCAAAAATCAACGAATGGTTTCGCCCGAGCCAGCCCCGCGCTCCGACGAGTCGATGCGCCGCAGGGTGTACATGGCCCGCACCGAATCGACACCGGGCAAGGCGTTGGTTTGAAAATCGAGCAGGGAGCCTTCTTTTTGCGGGCTGCGCACAAAATGCCGGTATTCCTCGGCCGCCTCCAGCACTACGTACAAGAAACCGGGCGAGGGAATTTTCATTTTGGCGTAGGTGCTTTGGCCATCGCCGGCCGGCTGCCGCTCACTGTTGGCCAGGTGGCTGGTGCCCACGAGGCGGTATTTTTTCTCGTCGGTACCCGGCAGGCCCATGTTGCCGAGGCCATCCACAAATACTTCGCGGCGACTCACGAGCTGCTCGGGAGTGAGGTAGCGCAGCAACGACAGGTCTTCTTCGTCCATGATGAACTGCTGGGCGGCTTTGCCGGGCGGCGCCTGCCGGTAAAACACCAGTACGGGACTGTCAATTCTCACTTTGCGGATGACACGGGGCGGCGGAGCGTCTTCGTTGCCCTCGCTGCGAATGGCCCCCAGCGGAGAAAACACCTTGGCGGGTGTTTTGCCCTTGGCGGCGGGCTTGGCGCCAGCCTTGCCCTTGTTTTTGCCACGCGGCGGCTTGTAGCCCTGCCCCAGTGCAGTGCCCACTACCAGGCCCAGCAGGGCCAACAACAGTACGAGTTTTCGGTTCATGGTGTGGCGGTCGCATGGGACGCAATGGTAACAACGGTTACTTGCTTCCAACCAGCGGCTGCAAATAAAACGCATGAAGCGCGGACTTTGGCCCGGCCGGCTTGCTTAGCTATTTATTTATAGCGTGGCAGCCCCCGAAAAAAGGCGCATTAATAGACTTTCGACTGAGCTCAGCTGACGTACTCTTCAATTCTTCACCGGGCCGATTGCCACCGACGAGCCAAAAAGCAGGTGCTCAAAACTTAAAAAAAGAACTTACCCGTTTCCCTTCGGCGGGCAATCAATCCGGGTTGAACTGAAAATGTGCTGGCTCCACAATCGATTGCACTCGTAATGCAGGCAGTTAATGGCTTTGTCGTGTTACCAAATCTTTTTCGACGGGTTATTTTATTTCCGCATCATGGGTTGCCTGAACGCAGTTTTTACCCGGTTTTTGGCATTACCTTTCGGAATATTTTGGCCCCCGATTTAGGCGGAGGCCGTTGTTTGCACACCTCACCACCCACTCAAATTTTTGTTTCCGTATGAAACACCCCTACCTGGCGAAACTCAGGTTTCTGCTGCTTCTGCTTACGGCCCTGGGCTTTGCCCCGCTGATGGCCCAAGCCCAGACCGGCTCGGTCAGTGGACGCGTTGTCGATGAGAAAAAAGAAGGCATCCCGGGTGCTACCGTCATTGTGGACGGCACTACCCTGGGCAGCTCGTCGAACGTGGACGGCACCTACAGCATCGCGGCCGTGCCGGCCGGGCCGCACACGCTCGTCGTCTCCTACGTAGGCTACAACACCGTGCGGCTGGCCGTAACGGTAGTAGCCGGCCAAAACGCCGTGGCCGACGCCGCGCTCAGCGTCAACGCCACCCAACTGTCGGAGGCTGTGGTCATCGGCTACGGCACCCAGCGCAAGCAGGACGTAACCGGGGCCGTGACCCAGATAGACACCCGGCAGTTTGTGCGTGGGCAGGTCACCAACCCCGAGCAGCTCATCCAGGGCAAAATTGCGGGCGTGAACGTAACCACCAACGGCGGCCAGCCCGGCGACGGCGCCCAGATTCGCATCCGCGGGGGCTCGTCCATCAACAGCAACAACGACCCGCTCATCGTCATCGACGGGGTGCCGGTGCAAACCGGCGGCGTGACCGGCGGCAACCCGCTCTCGCTCATCAACCCCAACGACATTGAGAGCTACACGGTGCTGAAAGATGCCTCGTCCACGGCCATCTACGGCTCGCGGGCGGCCGCGGGCGTTATCCTTATTACCACCAAAAAAGGGCTGCGCGGCGAACCTACGCGGGTCAATTTCAGCTCGCAGTTTTCGCTTTCCCAAGTGGCCCGCAAGCAAAAGGTGCTGACCGGCGACGAGTTCCGGGCCCTCATCAACAGCCAGGAATACCGCAACGCCATTGGCGACACCGACCGGGTGAACCCCCTGAACCGGGAGCTGCAACTGGGCACGGCTAACACCGACTGGCAGAACGAAATTTTCCGCACCGCCCTCACCTTTGATAACAACTTGAGCGTGACCGGCGCGGCGGGCAAAACGGCGTACCGCGTGAGCTACGGCAACCTGCACCAGCAGGGCATCGTCAAAACCTCCGACCTGACCCGTAACACCCTTTCGGTGGGCCTGACCCCGATGTTGCTCAACGACCGCCTCAAGGTGGACATCAACCTCAAAGGCTCCATCAACGAGAACCACTTCCCCGACGGCGGGGCCGTGGGCAGTGCCGTGACCTTCGATCCCACGCAGCCCGTGCGGGATACCTCCGCCGCTTTCCTGCCTTTTGGCGGTTACTTCGAGAACCTGAGCGGCACCGGAATCAACGGCAACGCCCCCTCTAACCCTGTAGCCATGCTGGCCCTGCGCCGCGACCACAGCGTGGTGAAGCGCAGCATCGGCAACATTCAGCTCGACTACAAAATCCCCGGCATCAACGGCCTACGGGCCAACTACAACATCGGCTACGATTTTTTGCGTGGCGACCAGCAGACCGAAAACGCCGCTAACTCGCGCGGCGGCTTCCGTGCGGCTCCGGCCCCCAGCGGCACGCTCAACTACACGGCCCAGAACCGCAATACATGGCTCAACGAGGTGTACCTGTCATACAATCATGACTTTGACACCTACGGGCGGGTAGATATGGTGGCCGGTTACTCGTACCAGAACTTCCGCAATTCGAAGCCCAACACGGTGCCCACCTACCTCAACGGTGCCCCCGTAGTGGGGGCCACTGTGTCAACGTATCCGTACGAAGTGCGCGAGTACGCCTTACAGTCGTACTACGGCCGCCTCAACTACGCCTTCCGCAACCGCTACCTGCTCACGGCCACGTTACGGGCCGACCAATCGTCGCGTTTTGGGGGCAAGTACCGCACCGGTTACTTCCCGGCCGTGGGTCTGGGCTACCGCCTCAAAGAAGAAAGCTTTCTGCGCGACGTGGCCGTGGTATCGGACTTGAAGCTGCGGGCCAGCTACGGCCAAACCGGGCAGCAGGACATCTTCGGCGACGGTTTGGATGCATACTACGGCTCTCAGAAACTGTACACCACCAGCGACCCGACGGCCAACTACCCCTTCGGCGGCAACTACATTAGCACCATTCGGCCCGAAGGCTACATCGAGAACCGCAAGTGGGAGACGACGACGACTTACGATGTGGGCTTGGACTTTGGCCTGGGTAAAACCGGCCGCTTCACGGGCACCGTAGATGCGTACTACAAACGCTCGACTGACCTGCTTTTCAACGGCACGCTGCCAGCCGGCTCCAACCTCACCAACAAGGGTACCCTCAACATTGGCACGTTCGAGGTGAAAGGGTTCGAAGCCGCTTTGAACACGGCCATCATTCAGCGCGAAAACGTGAACTGGAACGTGAACATCAACGGCAGCTACATCAAAACCAACGTAGTGGAAACGCTAGACCGCAACCAGCCGACCGGCGGTATTTCGGGTATTGGCAACAACATCCAAACCATTACGGCGGGCCAGCCAATTCGGGTTTTTTATGTTCGCCAGCAACGCTACGATGACCGGGGCAACCCCATCAGCCCGGCCAACAACTCGGCGGCGGCCCTTACGGCCGCTTATGTTGACCAAAACGGGGACGGGGTGATTGATGGCAAAGACCTCATCGCCACCGGGCAACAGCCCGACCCAAAGGTGTTGCTGGGCTTTAGTTCCAACCTCAGCGTCCGCAACTTCTACCTCAACTTCTCGCTGCGTTCCAACCTAGGCGCTTCGACGTACAATGGGGTCTCGGCGCAACTCAACGCCTACGACCAACTGTACGGTTTCGATACTTTCCTCAACAACAACGGCCTGCTCAACAACGGCGTCAGCTTTCAGAATCAGCAATTATTGTCGAGCTATTTCGTGCAGAACGCCAATTTTTTGCGGATGGAAAACATTACGCTCGGCTACAACTTCTCTAACCTAGCGGGCAGCACCGGCCACAGCTTCGGCGTGTCGCTGGCCGTGCAAAACGCTTTCCTGCTAACGCGCTACAAGGGCATCGACCCCGAAACCCAGGGCGGCATCGACAGCAACTACTACCCCCGCTCGCGCACCTACACGCTGGGCTTCAACATTGGCTTTTAATTGCTCACTCTTAAATTTAGCCTGATGACTACTACGTTAATCCGCCGGGGGGCCGCCTTACTGGCACTCACCGGCCTGGGCCTGCTGACCCCCGCCTGCAACATCGACCGCGAACCGGTGTACGAAAAAGCACCGGCCGCCATTTTCGCCGATTTCAGCAACTACCCCAGCCTGCTGGCCAAAGTGTACGCGGGCTTGGCTGCCTCCGGGCAAAAAGGCCCCGCTGGCACTGGCGACGTGAAGGGCCTCGACGAGGGCTTTGGGCAATACACCCGCGCCCTTTTCAACTGCCAGGAACTAACGACCGACGTGGCCGTAGTGGCCTGGACGAATGACGCGGGCCTGACGGATATGCACTTCATGAACTGGAACTCCCTCAACCAGTTCCCGCAGACCATGTTCATCCGCATCTACTACCAGGTGTCGCTTTGCAACGAGTTTCTGCGCCAGACCACCGATGCCCGACTCGCCGCCAACAACATTACCGGGGCCAACGCCGAAACCGTGCGCAAGTACCGGGCGGAAGTACGCTTCCTGCGGGCCTTGAGCTACTGGCACGCCATTGATATGTTCGGCAACGCACCTTTCGTGACGGAAGACGACCAAATTGGCGTGGGCCGGCCCAAGCGCGGCACCCGTGCCGAATTGTTCAACTACGTTGAAACCGAACTCCTGGACATTGCCGGCGACAACGGCACCCTGCCCAACGCCCGCGCTGCCGAGTACGGCCGCGCCGACAAAGGGGCCGCCTGGATGTTGCTGGCCAAGCTTTACCTGAACGCCGCAGTGTACACCGGGCAGCCCAAGTACACGGAATGCCTCACGTACTGCACCAAGCTCATCGGGGCGGGCTACACCCTCAACCCGACGTACCGCAACCTTTTTCTGGCGGATAACAACACCTCGCCCGAGAGCATCTTCAACATTCCGTTCGATGGGCTACGGACGCAGACGTTTGGCGGTTCCACATTCCTCATCAACGGGTCGTTGGGGGGTTACATTACCGCCTCGCGGGCTCCAGCATCATTTGGCACTTCGCAAACCTGGCAGGGGCTGCGGACCACCAAAAACCTCATCAATCTGTTTCCCGACACCACCACCCGCTGCCCTGACCGGCGTTTCCTATTTGGTAGCCAGGGCCAGACGTTGGAGATAGCCTCCGTCACGCAGTTTGCGCAGGGCTTCCGGTTTGCCAAATGGCGTAACATTACTTCGACCGGACAGCCCGGCTCCAATGTTGCCGATGCCAAAGCAGACACCGACATCCCTCTCTTCCGCCTCGCCGATGTGTACCTCATGTACGCAGAGGCTGTACTACGCAACGGCGGCGGTAACCGCGCCGATGCCCTCAACTACGTAAATCTGGTGCGCCAACGCGCTTACAACGTAACGCCCGGCACCGTAAACCGGGCCGGCGACATCACTGATGCCCAGCTCACACTACCCTTCCTGCTTGATGAACGGGCTCGGGAGCTATATACCGAGTGCCACCGTCGCACCGACCTCATTCGCTTCGGCAAATTCACATCGGGCTACAACTGGCCTTGGAAAGGGAATGCCGTACAAGGTACGGACGTAGCTCCCTACTTGGCGCTTTTCCCCCTCCCCGAATCGGAGCTGGGCGTGAATCCCAACCTGGTGCAGAACACTGGCTACTAGTGCTTAGTCAGGGAAGTTATTCAA
>JANXUO010000097.1 GCA_025356245.1 Hymenobacter sp. | reverse complement strand
CCCTGGCCGGGCTCCTGCCAGCGGCTCACCAGCTCGGCCAGGCGCGGGCGGCGCTGGATGAGGGCCAGGGCGCGGGCGTAGAACTCGGGCACGGTGGCCAGCAGCTCATCGTCAATCACCTCCACGGCAAACAGCGGAATCAGGCCCACCATGGACCGGATGCGCAGGCGGGTACGCGAGTCGTCGGGGGCGTGGAGGACGTCGTAGTAAAACTGGTCCTCGTCGTCCCAGAGGTTGAAATCGCCGCCGCCGCCGCGCGTCATGGCATCGGCAATGTAGAGGAAGTGCTCGAAGAACTTGCTGGCCATTTCCTGGTACACGGGCGTGGTTTGGGCCAGTTCCAGGGCCATGCGCATGAGGTTGAGGGCAAACATGGCCATCCAGGCCGTGCCGTCGGCCTGCTCCACGTAGCCGCCAAAGGGCAGCGGCCCCGAGCGGTCGAACACCCCAATGTTATCCAGCCCCAAAAAGCCGCCCTCAAAAATATTGCGGTCGTTGGCATCCTTGCGGTTCACCCACCAGGTAAAGTTCAGGAGCAGGCGGTGGAAGACGGTTTCCAGGAACTCGAGGTCGCCGGCATCACCGCGCTGCTTTTTGTCCATTTGAAACACCCGGAATGCGGCCCAGGCGTGCACCGGCGGGTTCACGTCGCCAAACTGCCACTCATAGGCCGGCAGCTGCCCGTTGGGGTGCATGTACCAGTCGCGCACCAGCAGCAGCAGCTGGTTTTTAGCGAAATCGGGGTCCACTAAGGCCAACGGCAGGGCGTGAAAAGCCAGGTCCCAGGCGGCGTACCAGGGGTATTCCCAGTTGTCGGGCATACTCACGATGTCGGCGTTGCGCAGGTGCGTCCAGCGGGCGTTGCGCATGGTTTGGCGGCTGGCCGGGGGCGGCGGCAGGGCGGGGTCGCCGGCCAGCCACTGCTGCACGTTGTAGTGGTAATACTGTTTGTTCCAGAGCATTCCGGCCAGGGCCTGGCGCTGCACGGCGCGGGCATCGGGGTCGGTGATGGTGTGTTGGAGGTCGGCGTAAAACGCATCGGCCTCCTGGCGGCGGGTGGCCAGCAGCTCGTCGAAGTCAGCGAAGGGCGCGGCCAGGTCGGCGGCCCCCAGGCGCAGGCGCAGCGTCACGGTAGCCCCGGACTCAATGATAACCGGGTAGTAGGCAGCAGCTTTGGTGCCGGTGCGGTTGGGGCACACCGCGGCGGCATTGTGCTGGGTCAGGTACTCATGGAAGCCGTCCTTGAAATACGCCACGCCCGGCCGGGGCGGGGCCTGAAAAAGTCGGGGCGTATTGGTCTCGTTGTCGCAAAACAGGAGGTCGAGGGGCTGGCCGTCGCAGTGCAGGGTCAGGTCGGGCAGGTCGCGGTGGCTGACGCGGATGCCGGGCACGCCGGGGCTGCGGTCGGCCGGGGCCGGGGCGTCGGCGGTAGGGGCGGGGGCGTCGGCCGGGGCCGGGGCGGCCGAGCTGGCGGCGGGGGTGGGGGCGGTGGCGGCTTCGGCGTGGTTGGTGGCCCCGGCCACGCTCAGGGCGGGGCGGTAGTCGTCGTAGCCCCAGGCCCAGGTGTTGCGAAACCACAGCGTGGGCAGCAGGTGCAGCGGCGCAGCCTCCGGCCCGTGGTTGGTGACGGTGAGGCAGATAAGCACGTCGTCCGGCCCTGCCTTGGCGTACTCGATGGCGACGTCGAAGTAGCGGTTTTCGTGAAAGATGGCCGTGTCATTCAGCTCAAACTCGGGTTCGAGGCGGGTGCGGCGCTGGTTCTGGCCCACCAGCCACTCGTAGGGAAATGCGCGCTGCGGGTACTTGTAAAGCATCCGCTGGTAGGCGTGGCTGGGCAGTGCGTCGAGGTAGTAGTAGTTCTCCTTCACGTCCTCGCCGTGGTTGCCTTCGGGGCCACTGAGGCCGAAAAGGCGCTCTTTCAAAATAGCGTCCTGCCCGTTCCAGAGCGCGAGGGCGAAGCAGAGGTGCTGGTTTTCGTCGCAGAAGCCGCCCAGGCGATCTTCGCCCCAGCGGTAGGCGTAGGAGCGGGCCATGTCGTGGGTGCAGTAGTGCCAGGGGTCGCCCCCGGCCGAGTAATCTTCGCGCACAGTACCCCATTGCCGTTCAGCAAGGTAGGGGCCCCAGCGCCGCCAGGGCGCAGGCTCGGAAAGGCGAATTTGTTCTTCTGTCAATGAGTGAATGAGCGAGTGAGTGAGTTAATGGCTTGGTAATTCAGGGAAACGCAGGGCTTGTTGGTTAAGGGCGGAAAATTTATTCGATGGTCTCACTACGCAAGGTGACGCACTGCCAACCAACAATTCACTCATTCACTCATTGAAAAAATTACCCCCCCGTCGCAAATCCTGGGTACAACGTCATGCCGCCGTCCATGAAAATGGTTTGGCCGGTGATGTAATCAGCCTCGTCGGAGCAGAGCCAGGCGGCGAGGCCGCCAATGTCGGCTGGTTCGCCCACCCGGTTATAAGGTATCAGGGTGAGGAGTTTTTGCTCGGCTTCGGGCGTGCTCCAAGCGCTGGTGTTGATGGGGGTTTTGATGGCGCCGGGGCCAATGCTGTTGACCCGGATTTTTTGGGGGGCCAGCTCCTGGGCCAGGCTTTTCATCAATTGCATGATGCCGCCCTTGCTGGTAGCGTAGTTGACGTGCCCACCCCAGGGAATAACTTCGTGGACGCTGCTCATGTGGACGATAACGCCCGTGGCGCGGCCCATTGCGGGCTGTGGACCGCGGCGCAGAAACTCGCGCACGGCCTCGCGGGCGCAGAGGAACTGCCCGGTCAGGTTCACGTCGATGACGCGCTGCCACTGGGCCAGGGTCATGTCGGTAAAGGGGCTGTCTTGCTGAATGCCGGCGTTGGCTACCAGAATGTGCAGGGTGCCGAACTGCCGGATGGTTTCGGCAAACATGGCCTGCACCTGGTCTTCCTTGCTGACGTCGGCGGCCAAGGCAATGGCCCGCCCCCCGGCGTCAGTGATGGTTTTGACGACGACATTGGCCGCGTCGGGCGAGCCGCCGGGATAATTGACGACGACCGTGGCGCCGTCGGCGGCCAGGGCCTGGGCTACGGCAGCCCCGATACCGGAGCTGGCCCCCGTCACGAGGGCCACGCGGTTGGGTAAGCGCATGATGAGAGCGGAAGAAAGGAATTGAGGGGGCGAAGAAAATCCCGCCCCGGTGAGGGCCGCGTGAAGGCCGGCCGCCGACGGGCGTACGAAATTTTGCCCGGCCCGTTCAACGCGTTTGCCCTTTTTGGAGAGATTAATAATTCCGCAACCTTGCGGGTAGAACGAAGCCGCCTAGCCCGCCGTACCTTTGCCAGCAAAAGGCAACCTTGCCTTTTTTACCTCACCAACCCTTCATTTTTATGACGACACCCAATACGGTACGGCAACCCGCATTTCTGGCGCGGCTGCTTATGTTGATGCTGCTGTTGCTGCCCGCGCTGGGTGCCCGGGCAGCGGCGTTCACTGCCGGCAACCTGGTGGTGCTGCGCGTCGGCGACGGTTCGGCGGCGCTTACTAGTGCGGCGACGGCCTTGTTTCTGGACGAGTACACGCCTGCGGGCGTTTTTGTGCAGACCATTGCACTGCCCACGGCAGTAAGCGGCAGCAATCGCATTCTGACCACGGCTGGCACCTCCACTTCGGAGGGCCTGATGACGCGCACCGTTGACGGGGCTTACCTATTAATACCGGGCTACGATGCTGCTCCGGGCTCTACCGGGCCTGTTGCGGCCAGCAACATCAACACTAGCACGTCGGCTACTTACAACCGCATCGTTGGCCGCGTGGCCCCCGATGGTACCTTCGACACCAGCACACGCCTCACCGCTTTTAGTGCTGGCTCACCGCGCGGCGTGGCAGCCCTCGATGGCAGCGCATTCTACGTGTCGGGTTCCAACAGCGGCGTCAACTACGTCACGTTTGGCAGCACCGGTGCTTCGACCAACATCAGTTCGGCCCCGGCTAACACCCGCGCCCTGAGCATCTTTGGCGGCCAGCTTTACCTCACCGCCGGTTCGGGCGCCTTCCAGGGTGTTTCGACCGTGGGCACGGGTACTCCTACCACCACGGGCCAGACAACAACCCAACTTGCGGGTTTCCCCACCGCAACTGGCCCCAGCCCCTACGGCTTCTACTTCGCCGACCTTTCGACCAGCGTGGCTGGCCTGGATGTGGTGTACGTGGCCGATGACCGCAACACAGCCGCTGGCGGCATTCAGAAGTGGAGCCTCGTGGGCAGCACCTGGACGCTGAACGGCACCATCGCCTCGACCACGGCACTGTTGCGCGGCCTGACGGGCTCGGTGAGCGGCACCACGGTGTCGCTCTTTGGCTCGGGCGGGGGCGGCTTGTTTGCCGTGACCGACAACGCGGGCTACAACGCGGCCCCCAGCACCGCTACGCTGCCGGCGGCCATTGCCA
>JANXUO010000075.1 GCA_025356245.1 Hymenobacter sp. | reverse complement strand
CCAGTTGCCGCACCACCAGGCAGTGCCGGTGCTGAATCGCGGCCCGCAAAACCGCACTTTTTTTTCCAATCGAAGGTCGCCAAATTGTGCCATTGGCCCAAAATTAATCCTGCCCACGCACTTGTGTGTACACGGTAGCTTGAAAAAGGAGGGGACGTGAGCGCCGACGAGGCGCGAACAGGGGTGATAAACGCGTTGAACGACTTGCGTAGACCACTTTTGGAGTTGCTCTCAAGAGTACGCTCTTGCGCTCTTTCGGAGTTGCACGCTCGCTCTTTCGGAGTTGTACTCCGAAAGCTGGTCTGTTGCGGAGTTGTGCTCCGCCTCCAAGGCCGAAATCGTTCAACGATTGGGGAGTACAACTCCCCGGCAGCGCCACTTTCGGAGTACAACTCCGAAAGAGCACGAGGCTGAACACAATTACAAATGCTCATTGTTATTTAGCCAGCCCAACTTGCATAAATCCCAATGTTGTAGGTGGTTCTATTTCTTCTTTTTCTTGTCACCTTTTCTTGTCACTTTCTTTTCCTTCAGCTTTGCAGTTTTATCTTGAAAAAACTTTCTCTCGTCTATAATTTCAACTGATTTCGTATCAAAGTTTGCTTCTGCTACGAACGGTCGTCTTGGTATTTCGTTCGCTGGAAACGACTTTGCATTTTCAAGAATTTTACTAAAAGTTTCAAGTGCTTCGTTTCCATTTTCAAAGTCGCCTCTTAAATTATATTCAATTGAAGTTGTTGGATTAATTTTTAAAACGATTGACATTGTAGCATACTTAATTTTACTGTGTCCACCTGCTGATAGCTGTGTGATTTTTTTACCTTTTAGACGTTTGTATGTCAATGCCCAAACTTTGCATAAACCTTCCCATACAGCACTTCCGGCCACACCAATTAAAATATTGTGAGTAACTTCACTACTAAGGATTTGTCTTACAAAACCTGTAAGTTCGTCTAATGAGTTGTATGGTACTCCTGATTTATCATATGAACTTAATTCTAAACCAATACTTTTTAATTCCAACTTAAATTCTGCCAGGTCGTCAAAAGAAAGCAAACCACCTATGTAATCAATATGAAGTACGTTGTCACCTTTTTTAATTGTCTTTTCTTTGTCAGCCATAAAATTAGCTTGCTCTAAAATTCTAGCTTCGTCCCAGCTGTTTCCCATTAAAGATTTATAATAGTTATAAAAAAATTTAAGCCTGTCGTCCATAAATTTTTTAATATAAGGTATCTGTAGAATTGACCACAACATTTGTGTTACCGCAACCCGTAATGGCCGCAAGTCGCGTTAAGTCTCTCACAGTACGCAAGCAAGTTACGGCAAGCGCCTCAAATCAGCTTGCTTATCGTAGCTCGCCCGAACTGGCAGACGGTGCGCCAAGGGGTTGCGAGCACGGCTATCCGCTAATGACCCTCGTGCAAACCAGCCCTGCGAGCTACTGAGCCAACTCTTGATTCAATGCGCCCTGCCCCGCCCGTGCCCGCGCTTGAATTTTGCGCCGCGAGGCCCAGATTTCGGCCCAGTGCTGCCACACGTAGCCCACGGCGCGCAGGGAGGGCCGTTCCAGCAACAGGCTGTAGAGTAGGATGCCCAGCTGCCGGGGCAGTGCCCGCAGCCAGTAGCCGGGCAACTGCCGGGCGGTGGGGTTTTTGAGCAGCAGCAGCCACTGGTTTTTCACGGCATCGGCCTTAATGGCGCTGCCCAGGCGGCGGCGCAGGCGCAGGTTGGCCGGCCGAAACTCGCGCGGGTGCAGGGCGCGGCAGGCAGGCTCAAACACCGTGCGCCAGCCAAAGAGGCGGCCCCGCCAAGCAATGTCCCAGTCTTCCTTGTGGGCAAAAAAACGCTCGTCAAAAAACTGCCCGTCCATCCGTAAGTCGTCGATAAAAGCGCGGCGGTAGAGGGGCAGGGCACCGTCGGCGCCGGCTACATCGGTGGTGCCGAGCACGGCCTGGCTGAGGAGCTGCCCGTGCAGGCGCAGGCCAAAGCGGCCATCGGCCCCGGCCAGCAGCCCGGCGCTGTCGATGCGCGGGTCGGCGGCGCGGCTTTGCAGCAGCAGGCCGCACACGGTGCCAATGGTTGGGCTGGGGGCCAGCGCGGCCAGGGCGCGGGCCAGGTAGTCGGGCTCCATCTCGATGTCGGGGTTCACGAGCAGCACGGCGGCCGAGGTGGTGCGGTCGAGCACGTAGTTGTGGCCGCCGCAGAAGCCCGTGTTGGTGGCCCGCGGGTGCAGGCTGATGCGGGCATCGGCGGCGGCCAGGGCGGCCACGCGGGCGCAGGTATCGTCGGCCGAGGCATTGTCGACCACCCACACGTCAAAGTCGGCAAAAGTTTGGCTTTGAATGGATTTGAGGCAGGCTTCGATAACGCCCGCGCTGTTCCAGGTCACGATGGAGAGGATGACGGCTTTCATGGGTTTGGGGGGATTTCGTGTGCATTTCTCGTTCAACGGTGCGCCTCTCGAGACCCCTACGGGGCACGGCCCCCTCTCCGAAAAAGGAGAGGGGGAGCCTGGCGATTAGGGTTTACATGGTTTTGGAAATTGTTTTGACTTGCTTGGGGGCTGCGACGTGCGGGTTGCAAACCCGCGTTACAGCATCAGCGCCAGCTTTTGGGCCAGGGCTGCCACGTCCACCCGCAGGTCGAGGTAGCGGGCTTGGGCGTAGGTGCTGCTTTCGGCGCTGGACTCGCAGGGCAGCCAGTGGTAGCGCAGCCCGCCGCGGTAGGCCGTATCGGCCGATTCGGGCTCCACGAAGTTGCGCGGGTGCAGCTCGAGCAGCGCCGCGCCGCTGGGCGCAAACATCAGGTTGGCCATGCCCGCGCCCACCGTGCCCACAATGGCCGTGGCCCCGCTGAAGAGCGATACCTTCTCCAGAAATGACAACTCGCTGAGCGTGTGCGTTTCAAAGCCCAGCGGGTGCAGCACGGCCTCGGCCTCGGTTTCGTTGAGGAGGCGGCGCATCTGCGCATCGCGCCGGCTGATGAACACCCGGGGGCCGAAGCGGCGCACGCTGCCCGGCAGCGGCAGGTAAGTGGCCTGCAAAAACGGCCGCAGCCAATGCGGCGCGTGGCGGCCACCACTGCGCACGGGCGTAGTTACGAGCAGGTTGTCGGCCCGTAGGTGGCAGTGGGTGCGCACGTCCAGCACCCGCTCGGGGCCAATGCCGAGGCCGGCCAGGGCGTCGAGCACGAAGCGTGAGCGGCGGTCGTACACCAGCACGTAGTCCACGGTGTCGAGCAGGCCCGCCGCCTGCACCAGGTGCAGGCGCGGCAGCGAGTCGATGAGCCAGTGGTAGTAGTTGCCCATGGCCGCGCCGCCGCCGGCCAGCAGGCTCAGCACGGTGCCCGCCACCGCCACCGGCGGCCGAAAGTAGCTCTGAGCAAAGATGTTGTTGAATTCCGGCCCCAGCATCTGCCAGCCCTGCCGCTGGTGCTGAAACGACACATCGCCCACCAGCCGGTCGTCGGCGGCAATGACGGCCACGCTGTCCCAGTTGTCGGCGTACACGCGGCCCTGGCGCAGGCTCAGCACAAAGGCTTCGGGCATGGCTTCGGTGGCGCGGGGCTTGCCGTGGGCCGCGCTCTCGTACACCGATACGGCCGTCCTAAAGTCTTCGTTCAAAGCCAGCTCGGAGGTGTAGGCGGGCACCACGGGCCAGTAGTTGGCGCCCGTAGCAGGCTCGGCGGGCAGGGTGCGGCCGTGCCAGTGCAGGCCGGTGGGCCGCAGGTGGCGGTTGCGCGGCAGCCACTCGCGCAGCAGCCGCCCGGCGCGGCGGCGGGCTTTGGTGAGCAATGCTTGCATGAGGGCTTTATTGATTGTGCAGGTGTTCGCAAAGAAAGGTCGGTGTTGAGTCATTGTTAAAGCACCCCTATGGACGTGTCCCGCAGTGGGCGCAGTGGTTAAAACCGCAGTGGGCGCAGTGTCGGACTAGCAAAAAAATTGCTGTTTACCAGTTTTTTAACACCGATGCGGAATACATTCCACCACGTTTTGAAACGGGAGCACCGCCGCGGCTCAGGAAGCCGCTGGTCGGTGGCGGCGGATGGACGCCGGCCAGGCCATGTTGGTGCGGCGGGGGCGTTCGGCGTTCCAGGGCGCGGGGCTTGCGGGGTTGAAGAGGGCACCCGTGGCGCTCCACCATTCAGCCGAGGCCAGCACCTCGCGGAGGCCGGCCTCGAGGCCAATGCGGTGGTGCCAGCCCAGGGCGTGCAGTTTGCTTACATCGAGCAGCTTGCGCGGGGTGCCGTCGGGCCGGGAGTGGTCGTAGCTGATGGTGCCCTCGAAGCCGGTGAGCCGCGCAATCAACTCGGCCAGCTCGGCAATGGTATGGTCTTCGCCGGTGCCCACGTTGAGGGGGCCAGCCTCGTCGTAGTGGCGCAGGAGGTAGAGGCAGGCATCGGCCAAGTCGTTCACGTGCAGCAGCTCACGGCGGGGCGTGCCGGTGCCCCACACCTCCACATTGGGCTGCTCCAAGGCCACAGCCTCGCTGAAGCGCCGCAGCAGGGCGGGCACCATGTGCGAATGCTCGGGGTGGTAGTTGTCGCCCGGCCCGTAGAGGTTGGTGGGCAGCAGGGTGATGAAGTGGCAGCCGTACTGCGCCCGGTAGGCTTCGCAGAGCTTAAGGCCCGCAATTTTGGCCACCGCGTAGGGCTCGTTGGTCGGCTCCAGCGGCCCGCTCAGCAAATACGCTTCGCCGATGGGCTGCGGGGCCAGCTGCGGGTACATGCACGACGAGCCCAGGTGCAGCAGCTTCTTCACCCCGTGCACGTAAGCGTTGTGAATGACGTTGCTCTGTATCAGCAGATTATCGTAGATAAACTCGCCCCGGTAGGTGTTGTTGGCCACGATGCCGCCCACTTTGGCAGCTGCTAGCAGCACTACCTCGGGCTTTTCCTGGGCAAAAAATTCGGCCGTGGCGGCTTGGTTGCGCAAGTCCAGCTCCTGCGAGGTGCGCGTCACGAAGTTGGTATAGCCCGCCCGGTGCAGACGGCGCATCAGGGCGGCGCCCACCATGCCCCGGTGGCCCGCAATGTATATTTTAGTGTTGGTTTTCATAGGTTGGTGGTTTTTGGAGCGCTAGGTGTTTGGTGCTGGGTGTTCGGTATTAGGTGTTTGGTATTGGGCGTTTGGTATTGGGTGTTTGGTGGCGAGGTTGAAGTGAGAGGCTGCCACCCTGGCTGGACAGCGGCTTGCGACGGCAAGTTATGAAATATATTTCAAAATTTATATTAACTTTAAAAATAAAAATAGAAAAAATAAAACTTACAGAAGTATGTCCAATAGGCTTGGCGGTATGCACGGCTGGTTGAGCGTGGTTGGCAGGGCGGTTGCCGGGGGCTGGCGCGCGGCCTGCAAGCGCAAAAAAGCCCCGCTCGGAATGTTCCGAACGGGGCTCTCACCTCCAAACAATCAAATAATCAACCCGGCGTCAAGCGGCGCAATGCACCGGCGCGGGCAATCAGCGGCTATTTTTCGACCCGCAGGCTTTGTCCGCGTTGCGAGCCGCTCAGGATTCTGAGCGTGTACAGCCCCTTGGGCAAGTCGTTGGTGGCCAGGACCGGAGGCGACTGGGCATCGAGCAGGATTTTCTGGCGCAGCACGGCCGTACCAACGGCATCGAAGAGGGCTACGTCGGCGGTTTCAGGCGCTGCAACCTGGCTGTTCACGCGCAGGGCCGCATCGAAGGGGTTGGGCGAGGCCGTGAGGATGACGGGCTCGATGCTGGCCGTGACGGTTGTGGTCGTGGTAGGCGCGGCCGTGGGCACGGGCGACACGGCCCCAACGGCCGTGTTCATGCGCCAGACTTCGATGCCGGAGACGTTGACGTTGCCGCCGCTGGTGGCGACGTTGAGCGTGCCGTCGGTGACGGCGGCCACGAAGGGGCCCAGGCGCTCCCAGTGGCCGGCGCTGCCGGTGCTGTAGCCGGTGCGCACCACGGCGCCCTCGACGAGGACGTTGGTCGTTTCGGGGGCGTTGTCCTCCCAGAGGTAGACGTAGACGGCGTAGCTGGCGGCGGGCACGGCGCCCAGGGCGAAGGCCGGGGCGGTGCCGGAGTGGGCCGAGCGCAGCATTTCGGCGCGGGCGGCGTCGGTGGCCGGGCTCAGCACGCTGGCGGGGCTGGCCCAGCCGCTGGTGTTGCTGGCGAAGTTGGGGGCGCCGGCGCTGGCCTCCCAGGGGCGGCCGTCGATGGCCAGGGCGTTGCCGCCCAGGTTCAGGGCGCGGAAGAAGGTGGCGTTGGCCGGGCCGCCGGCGGTGCCGCCCGCGGCGGGCGGGGCGGTGGCGGGGGCGCTCACGGCCACGCTGCGCGGGGCGGAGGTGGTGGCGGCGCCGGCGTTGTCGGTGGCGCGGGCCGTCAGGGCCAGGGTGCCGGCGGCGGCGGGGGCGAAGGTGAGGGCGTAGGGGGCCGTCAGGTCCTCGCCGAGCTTGGTGGCGCCGCTGAAGAACTCGACCTTGGCCACGGCGCCGTCGGCGTCGGCGGCGGCGGCGCTCAGGGCCAGGGGCGTGCCGGCCACGGCCGTGGCCGGGGCGCTCAGGCTCACCGTCGGCGCCACGTTAGTAGCCGGGGGTGGGGTGGTGGTGGTGGTGCCGCCCACGCCAATCGTTACGCCGTTCTGGGTCAGCTTCTGTTGCCAGAGCGTCCATTCGTTTTGCTCAACGGCCAGCGTGATGGGGTTGGGCAGGTGGTTGGTGCCGGTGCAGGTGGCGCAGGCCCCGTTCGAGAGGTCGTGGCGGTCGGCAAACGGGATGGTGTAGCCGGGGTTGCGGTAGCCGATGGTGTTGTTCTGAATGGTGTTGTTGTAAAACACACTGCCCGAAGCCTGGTAGCCGTTAAAAACGGCCGTGCCGGCATACAAGGCATTCAGGGTGGAGCCATTGGCGAAGAAGCCGCTGGTCACAATGCGGTTGTTGTAGTAGCTGATGTCGTGGCCGGCAGCGATGTTCATGCCCGCGTTGCAGGTGGAAATGAACTGGTTGCCGTAGGCATTGAGGTAGGCTGCGGTGGTGCTGGCGGTCGGGCCGTCGCCGTCGGTGGTCATGCCCGTGCCCGAATAAACGGAGCTGCTGGCCGGGTAAGGGTAAGCGCCCTGCACGTAGTTGTCGTGCACGCGGGCCGGGCTTTGGGCCGTGCCGCCCGAGTTGTAAAAGTTGATGTTGTCCTCGACGGAGGAGAGGTTGGGCTCGTTGATGACCTGATTCCAGGCAATCTCGATGTTGGCCACCGCCCGCACGGTGTTCAGGCCGATGAAGTTGGCCAGCTCAACGCCCCCGTTGCGGGTCCGTCCGTCGATGTTCTGCACCTTGTTGCGCACGATGCGCACCGTCTGGCCGGCCGTGCCGTCGCCGCTGAACTGGTAGATGGTGAAGCCCGTGGTGTGGTCGAGCAAGTTGTTCTCGGCCCGGATGTTGTGGGCATTGGTGGCGGCGATGAAGCGGCCCCGGTAGCGGTTGTCCTCGGTGGGCGTGAGGCCGTAGGCTTGGCTGTTGAGCACCGTAATGTCGCCCGAGACGCCGTTGGCCTGCACCAAATCGCCGGGGCCGACGATGATGCAGCCTTGCAGCACCACCGGGGCCGACGTGGCAATGGTAACGGCCGGCGTGCGCGAATCGGCGCTGCGGTAGTTGCCGGTGTAGGTGCCGCCCTGGGTGATGGTAATCGGACCCTGATAGGTCACGTTGGGGACGGTTTGGGCCTGTACGGCGGCGGGGCCGGCCAGCAGGCCAAGCCCGGCAATGGCCAGGGCCGCAATGGGATTATTCTGAAATAGCGTTTTCAAGGCAGTGGGTTTTGGGGAAAATGGTTGACGTATGCGAATGACTTTAATCACATACACGCCCAATGGGGCGGTTTTGTCCGAACCGTTTTTTGTGTAATTTCTCCTGCTGCGTGCCCCGGCCCCGAAAGGCCGTGCGGATGACCCAGGCTGCCATCCGGATGGCAGCCTGGTTCGGGCCGTAGCGAGCGACCCGACCGCCGGCGTGGCGGCATTCCCTCATGAGCCAAGTAACCAAAAAGGCCCTTGCACAAGCAGCTAAGCCGACTCTCCTCTTCCAACCGCTCCTTACCGCGTCGTCACGTATCCACCAGACTCGTTCTTTAAACCTTCCTATCGAAAACTGCCTTTGGCGGTCGTTAGCGAAAGTTTGCCGAACTACACGCCGATATGCGACTTTGAAAAACCATATATCGGCGCCCTCTCTTCTCGACAAAACTACATTCGAGGACTGGTTTTAGTTCAAGACACCCCGGCGGACGCAGCCCGCTTTCAGGTAAAAGTTTTATTCGCGTAATAGGATATTTTGTGAATGCGCTGCATATAGCGGTATTTGGTCGTTTTTCCCGGCCCAAAATTTTTTTCAAAAAAAAGCCCGACCGTCAAGGTCGGGCCGGGTTTGGGCTGTTTTTGGGACACGGAGTTGGGGCCATGCCTCAGCCGTCCTCGTACACGGCAAAGTCGGCCAGGGCCACCGCCTGGGTGGGGGTGTGCAGGTGGCACAGCGGCACCTGCCCCACAAACGAGGCCCAGAGCGAGAACGAGCTGGGCGGCCCCAGCACGTAGTCGCAGCCAGCCAGGGCGTACAGGTCTTCGACGAAGTGGCCGGTGGGGCGGTGCACGGGCAGGCCGGCGAAGTAGCTCAGGTCCAAACCCTCGTCCGAGCACAGCAGAAACTCGACCCGCTGCCCGGCCGGAAACTGCGGCAGCAGGGCGGCCAGCTGCCGGGCGTAGGTGGGCAAGTCGTAGTAATACTGGCCGTTGGCGAAGGTGGCGTAGTCGCCGCGCCGGACGTGGACGCCCACCAGCACCTGGGCCGTGCGGCGGCAGCGGGCCAGCACGGCCGCCACGGCCGCCTGGTGCGGGGGCACCAGCGCAAAAATGGCCCGCAGCCGCGCCGCGTGCCGCCGGAAGCTGGGCCGGTCGCGGAAGCACCAGCCGTGCAGCAGCACCGCCTGCTGCCGGGCCGCCGCTAGGTAGGCCGGGTTGCGCAGGTCGTAGGTGGCGGCGGCGTCGGGCAGGTACAGCAGGCTGGGCAAGCCCTTGGCAGGCAGGTAGCTACGCAGGCGCTGCAAGCCCCGGAACACCACGGGCCGCTGCACCAGCCCCAGCAGGCCCGCCAGCAGGCGCTCGGGGCCGGGGCGGGCCAGCACGGGCACCCGCACGGGCAGCCCGTCGAAATCGCCGGTGGCCGGCCCCGCAAAAAAGCCCGCGTAGCGCGCAAAGCTGGGGTTGGCCAGCGCGTAGCCGTACTCGGCCGCGTTGGCCAGCAGGTTGGCAAACAAAAACAGCCGGTTGCCAAGCTGCCCAAACCGCTTCACGAGAACGACCATTTTGTTGGGAAATATAAGGATGTTGACGACGGGCACTGGGTGTGCCGCGAAGCTCTGATTTCGCGGTACAGCGGCTTCCCTTCAATGCAAAAAATACCCGCCCAGGCGCCGCAAATAGCCATTCATCAAAAAAAACGGTAGGTACAACGGCGGGGCATTGCGCAAGGCGAAGTGCGTGAAATCGAACAAATTACCGCCGCCGCGAATGCTGAACAGGTGCTGCACGTAGCCGCGCAGGCTGCGGGTGCGGCGGGTGGTGTGCTGCCCGCTGGCGGCGGGGTAGGTGCCGAGGGGGGCATCGTAGTTGAGGAACACCGGGAAGCCGTGGCGGCGGGCGCGGCTGCTGAAATCGTAGTCGGCGAGGTAGTGGGGGAGGTGGCGCTCGTCGAAGAGCCCCAGGGCGCGGAACGCGGCGGCCGGAATGAGCATGCCGCGCCCCGGCAGGTACGTAACGGGGTGCAAGCCGCAGCGGTCGGCGGGTGGCAGGTGGTCGAGGAGGCGGCGGGGGCGGTGGGTGAGGAAGCTAAAGGTTTCGCCGCCGAACACGGGTTGGCCGGTGGTGGCGTCCAGCTCCAGCGGGCCGATGAGGGCGCGGGGCTGCCGGTCGGCCCAGCACAGCATCTGGGCAATAAAATCGGGCGGGGGCAGCACGTCGTTGTTCAGCGTCAGGAGGCGGGTGGCGCCCTGGGCCAGGGCGTGGCGAATGCCGAGGTTCACGGCGGCCGTCCAGAACAGCTGGCCCGAGCCGGGCAACACGCTGGCCCGCGGAAACTCGCGGGCCAGCGCCGCCGCCGTGCCATCGGTCGAGCCGTCGTCCACCACAATGACGGCAAAGTCGGTGCGGGTTTGCTGCTGAAGCGCTTGCAGGCACATTCGAGTGTAAGCCAAACGGTTGAATACGGGAATGACGAGGTGAAGCATGATATTGAGTCAGAAGGTAGGAGTTGCGTGGCTGACGCGGGGCAACGCCTTGCGCCAACTGCTTGGTACCAGCAGCTTATCAAGCAATAAACTGCCGCGTAGCCGTTCGGGTAGCCAAAGGAACAGTTGCGCCGGCGGGCCCTTTGCGGGCCGCTGGCGGCTGGGCCACAAGGCCCGGCAGGGCGCGGCGCAGCAGGCGGGCTACCAGCGCGGGCCAGCTGTGCTGGCGGGCGTAGGCGAAGCCGCCTTTGCCCAGGCCGACCAGCACGTCGGGGTAGTCGTAGAGGTGCTCGACGGCGCGGGCCAGGGCATTGGCGGTGGCATCGGGCGTGCCCACGGGCACCTTCAGGCCCGCCGCATCAGGCACAAAGTCGGTGGCCCCGTGGTGGTCGAGGGTGAGAATGGGGAGGCCCAGGGCCATGCTTTCGAGGTACTGGGCGGCGTACGTGTCGCGCAGGCTGCACAGCATGAACAGGTCGTGGTTGAGGTACGCGGCGCGCACGTCGGCGTAGGGCACGTTGCCGTGGTACGTCACGCGCTGCTGGAGGCCGGTTGCGTTCAGCCAGCCGTCCAGCTGCGCAGCCATGGGGCCATCGCCCATGATGTCGAGGTGGAAATTGACCCGCGGATGCACCCGTCCCAGGGCGTCGAGCACCAGGTGCAGGCCCTTTCGTGGGAAGAGACGGGCCAGCCACAAAATGCGCAGCGGCCGGCCCGCGCGGGGTGGCCGGGCCGGGTACTGCGGCGGGAAAAACGCCGGCGGCAGCGCCGTGCTCATGGCTAGCTCGACGCGGCGGGCGCCCAAGCGGCGGGCCAGCTTGGCGGTGTCGTGGTTGGCCACGGGCACCAGGGCGGCGTGGCGCAGGCACTGGCGCACGTTGGGGTCAAAAGTGATTAAGAGCCAGCCAATAAAGTCGCGCATTCGTTCGGTGCGAAACCAGTCGGGCAGGTAGCTGCGCAGCTGCGCCGGGGCGCGCTGCCCGCCGCCAACCGGCCCAAACACAAACGGCCGCCCCAGCCGCCACAGCCACGACGACATCTGCAAGCTGCCAAAAGTGGCGTGGTGCACCAAGTCGAAAGTGAGAGCCCGGTTCAGGGGGCGCGCCACCCGCCAGGCCAGCAGCTGCCACCCCAGGTAGTGCAGGTACACGCCAAATTGCCAGCGGTAGAGCCATTCCAGCAATGCTGGTACGGCTACGTACACAAAGCGCAGGCGGGCGGCGACTGGGTGGTTGCCCAGGGTTTCCATTTCGGTCTCAATGTGTTGGCGACCCCAGGGTGTGGTCAGGCACCACACGTCGTGGCCGAGGGCGGCCGTTTCCCAGGCCCAGTGAAATCCGTTGCCATCCTCGCCGCCGTGGGCGGGGTCGCAGGCATAAGCAGAGAGGAGAACATTCATGTTATTAGTTGATTATGGAGGCGTAAGGCAGCTGTCAACTTTTCTAAAACTGCCCCAGCACTTGCGTTTTCCACCCGCGCAGCTTGGCCCGGAAGCGGCCCGCCAGAAAGGAGCGAAACTCGCGGCGGTCGTGGCGGCGGTCGGGCTGCACGGCGGTGGGGTGGCACAGGGGCCAGTGCAGCCGGCCGGTGGGGCGGGCCGCGTGGGGGTCGTGGGCGTCGCGGGTGTGGGTGGCGTCGATGTGGCCGAAGCCAATGTTGGTCACCAGGTTAACGCTGGGTACAATGCTCAGCCCGCCCGCCGCCGCGCGGGCAAAGTGCCACTGGTAGTCCCAGGTGGTGAAAGGCCGCGGGCCGCGGTACAGCTCCCAGAACTTGCGCATGAAATACGTGGCTTCGAGGCGGCTGCTGAAGTTGCGGGTGAGCTTGCCCTGGCCAGCCAGTTCAGGTAAATCGTTCAAATTCAGGTCGTAAAGCCGCCAGGCCCGCCGCCAGGTAGCCCAGCCCCAGCTGTGCACCTGCTGCGAAAATCGGTACGACGGTGCCCCCGCCGCCAGCGTGGCTCCGGCCCCGGCCCCGAAGTTGTTGCCCCCGATGTGCAGCACTTGCGGGTGGTGGCGGTAGCGGGCGAGCAGCGCGGCGCAAAACGAAAAAAAATCGGCCGTCGGCCGGCAGTCGTCCTCCACGACGATGCCCTCGGGCTCGTGGGCAAAAAACCAGTCCAGTGCCCCGGACACGGCCGTGCTGCACCCCAAGTTGCTGTCTCGAAGCAGCGTATGCACTTCGCACGGCCAGTCGGGCCGGGCGGCCTCGCGGGCTTCGGCACAGCGCTGGGCGTCGGAGGGGTGGCCGGGCCGGGGGCCATCGGCCGCCACGTAGAGGCGGCCTACGCCGGCGGCCCGCAGCGTGGCCAGCACCTCGCGGGTGGCGTCGGGCCGGTTAAAAATCACGAGTAAAACCGGAGGCAGCATGGCGGATGGTGGCTAAGTGAAGGGAGGCGTGCGGACGGGTTGTGGCTCGGTGGCTCACCCGCATATTTTGTCGTAGATGGCCAGGGTGCGCTGCAAAATGACGGCGGGGTTGTGGCGCACTTCGGCCACGGCCTGGGCCTGGGCCGCGAGGCGCCGGGCCAGGGCCGGGTCGGCGTGAAGGCGCAGCGCCTGGGCCGCCAGCTGCGCGGGTGCCAGCGACGAAAAAAGGCCGGTTTCCTCGTCTTGCAGCAGGGAGGCCACTCCGCCTACTTCGGAGGCAATAACTGGCAGGCCAGCTACTTGGGCCTCGCAAATGCTGTTGGGGCTGTTGTCGAGGTACGAGGGATGCAGCAAGCACAGCGACGACTGAAAAAGGCCGACGAGCTGCTCCGTGCTCTGCGAGGCCCGAAAGTCGAGGTCGCGGCCGGGCTCGAAGTGCCGGGGCGGGCAGGCCCGCAGGTAAGCGGCGAGCTGGGCCGGCACGCTGTCGCCGACAATCACCAGCCGGGCCGGGGTGTGCGCCCGCAGCAGGTCGAAGGCTTGCAGGGCTTCGCGGAAGCCCTTCATGACCTGCGTGCCGCCCATAAACAGCAGTTGGGGCCGGGCGGCCGGGGGCGCACCGGGTGCGGGCCGGGGCGCGGCGCCAAAAAAATCGGGCCGCAGCATTTCCCAGTTGTGGTGAATGCGGGCCGCCGGGTTGAACTGCGCCGCCTGCGCCTTGTCCCAACCCGTGCGGCACGAAAACTCCCGCACCAGCGGCAGGTACCGCCGCTCGTAGAGGCTGCCCAGCGTCCAGAGCGCCCGCCGCCACGACGGCCCCGGCGGCAGGCACTTGAGGCACTCCGTCAGCAGCCCCTGCACCGAGAGCAGCACCGGCCGCGCCAGGCCCGCCGTGGCCGCCGGAAATTGCCGCTCCGACCCGTGCACGTGAATGGCGTCGTACGTGCGGTGGTGGCGGCCGAGCCACGCCCGCAGCAGCGCCACCCGGCGGGCGTAGAGCGTCAGCATATCGAGGCGCACGCCCGGCGCGTTCAAAAACACAAAGCGCACGCCCTGTTCCTCGTAGCACGCCTCGGCCGCGGGCAGGTCGCTTTCGCAGTTGAGCACCGTGAGCTGCACGCCCGGTACCGCCGCCAACGCCCGCGCCAGCCCCGGCAGCCCCGGATGTGCCGCCGTGCCCCGCCGGGCGTAAGGAAAGGGAGCTAACCACAAGATTTTCATGGGAGTAGAGGTCAGAGGGTTTATGAGTAAGCTACTGCCCGCTGCACGGGCCTGGCAGCGGTGGCCACGGGCTTGCCGGGGCTGGTGTTGGCGGCGCGGACAACTCGGCCAGCAGCACCCCCAGGAAGCCGTAGGCGTAGTCGGGCCAGTCGTAGGAGAGGCCAAAAACCGGCAGCGTAAGCCCAAACGCCAGCAGGGCCACGGTTTCGGGGGCCAGCGGAGCGCTCGAAAACAGGCGGGGCAGCACCAGCAGCGCCGGGGCCAGCAGCACCAGCAGCAGCCCCAGCCCACCAAAAAAAAAGAGCCGGTCGAGGTAAAAGCTGTGGAAGTGGTGGCCGGTGAAGTCGGGCCACACGGGCTCGCCCGAGTCGTCGCTGTAGAACTGAATGGGCACCTCGAAGCCCTGCCAGCGCCAGCCCGCCAGGGGCCGCTCGCGCACCAGCGGCAGGTAGGCGGCGTACTGCTGCATCCGAAAGGTGCCGGTGCCCTGCGTGGTCGGGTTTTCGATGTCGGCAATGCTCTTGGCCAGCTTCTTAACTACGTCGGGGTTGTCGAGCACCACCGCCAGGCCCGTGCCCGTGGCCAGGGCCAGCGCCACCCCCGCCAGGGCCGCCAGGCGCGGACCCACAGCACGGGCCTGCGGGGTGCGCCAGGCAACAAGGGCCACGGTGAGGGCCACGCCCAGCGCCGTGCACACCCACACCGTGCGGTGCTGCAAAAACACAATCAGCGCCGCGCAAAACAAAAACCGCAGCCCGCTAAACCACCCGCCCGAGGTGAGGTACCAGCTCAGGCAAAGCAGCGCGAGCGGGGTCAGCAAAAAGGCCGACGTCACACTAAATCCCCGTTCCGTTTCCAGGAAAGAGCCCAGCGACAGCGCCTCGGGGTAAAAAAGGACCAGGCTGCCCACCAGCGCCGGCAGCAACACCCCCACCAGCTGCCGGTACGGCAGGCGCTGCGGGTAGCGGCGATGAAAAGCGTAAAGGCCAAACAACGGCAGCAGTATCGTTAATTTGCTGAAAACGTGCGGGTATTGCATCCACGAATGCCAGTTGGCGTACGATTCCAGCACCATGCAGCCCATCACCGCCAGCACCGTCCCCAACCACCACCGCACCGCGTGTTCGAGGCAGCGGTAGTGGTAGGCCACGGCCCCCGTTGCGGCGGCAATCAGCGCAAAGGCATAGGGCTTCTCAAACCCGCCCAGGTCCTCTTTACCAAAGGCATAGGCATCCAGGGCGCGGTTGGTGAACAGCACCGCCAGCAGCGGCAGCAGGTACAAAAAACGCAGGCTGAGCTTCATGGGGTGGGGTGGTTTGCGCTGTTTGTGGTTGGCGCGGGGCTCTGCCCCGTACCGTAGTGCCGGGGCCTCTGGCCCCCAATCGTTGAACAACTGGCGTTAAACGGCCGGGCGATTCCGGCCTGGGGTGCGGGCCAGAGGCCCGCAGCACTTCATCATGGGGCAGAACCCCGCGCCAACCGCCTAACAGCAATTATTTAAGGTTGTAAAATATTGGATGGCAACATACTAAATTCCTGTTCGGCCGCGTTTGCCGCATTGGCGCTGCGGTTGACGAAGTTGGCGTAGCGGGCCAGCAGCCGGGCCGCCCGGCCGGAGCTGCGCTCCAGGTTGAGACGGCTCAGGAGCTGGTGCAGGGCGCGGCACAGCGGGGGCAGCGGCCGCCAAAGGGCGGCTACGGCCAGCAGCACCGCGCCCGCCACCATTTGGGCAGCAAGCAGGGCCGGGGCGGGCCAAGCCAGCGGCAGCAGGGCCAGGCGCAGCAGCCACAGCCCGCCGCCCACGGCCAGGGCGTGCGCCAGGCCCGGCCCGTAAATCCCCAACAGGCGCGGATACGGCGCGGCCAACTCCTGCTGCATTAATCTCATGAACAGTCCAATACGAATGAATTCGTTGAGCACCAGCGCCAGCGCAAAACCAATCAACCCGTACCCTTTCAGCAGGCCGAACAACGCGCAAAGCGTAGCCAGGGCCAGCAGATTAACCCTGATTTTGGGCATCAGGGCCGCCCGCGCATCGCACACAATGCCCGCAAACATGGTGATGAGGCCCAGCGGCACGGCGGCGCACATAACCCGCAAAACGGGCACCGCGGCCGCCCAGCCCGGCCCCAGCAACGCCCGCACCAGCTCGGGGGCCGCCACGGCCACCCCGGCGCACACCGGCAGCACCCCGGCGGCAATTAGCGTGGTGCTGGCCACGTACACCGTGCGCAGCTTGGGCTGGTCGGCCTGCACCTGGCTGAACGCCGGGAACACCACCCGCGCCACGCTGGTCGTGAGCAGGTAAAGCGGCAACGAAATCAGCATCCAGGCCCGGTTGTAGAGGCCCAGCGCGGCCGCGCCTAACAGCCTGCCCACCAGCAGTGTGTCGAGCGAAAGGGTAATAAACTCGATGAAGCTGGTGAGCGAAATGCGGCTGCCATACACGAGCAACGGCCGGTAGTGCGTCCACTCAAAATACGGGCGCAGCGCGTGCCGCGTGACCGCATAGGCCCACACCGTCATTATCAAATGGTGCGTCAGGGTGGCGGCAACCAGGCTCCACACGCCAAACCCGTTCAGCCCCAGGCCAATGCCCACAATGCCGTAGGCCACCACGTAGGCCACCGTTTGCATCAGGGCCAGGGTGCCAAACGCCAGCTGCCGCCGCAGCAAGCTCACGGCCGTGGCCGACAAGCCCGTCAGAAACAGACTAATAGCCAGTGCCTGCACCAGCGGCACTACGGCGGGCTCGTTTAGCAGCAGCGGGGCGAGCGGGGCGCCGGCCAGCAGCACGAGCGTGGCCAGGGTGCCCAGCCCAATGGCCGTGGTGAAAGTCGCCCGCACATCCTCCTCGCTAAGCTTGGCCTTCTGCACCAGTGCCTGTTCTAAGCCCATCTGGGCCAGGTAGGTACCAAACCGCAGCACCACGTTGGCCAGCGCCACCAGCCCAAAGGCGGCGGGCGGCAGCAGGCGGGCCATCACGGCCGTGTAGCCAATCTGCATCACGGCGGTGGTGATGGTGGCGGCCGTGTTCCAGCTCACGCCGCGCAGGGTAGCGGTGGTCAGGTTGTTCATCTGATTACAAACATTCTAGGTCCGGATTCCAACTTGCGGGCTATCAGCCGTCAGCCAAAGGCTGCTAGCGTGCAAAAGCTATTTGTAGTAACTGTACGCCTTGGTTCTGTATTGATTTTCATAGCTTTTATCAAACTTCATATCGTTGATAATGAGGTATAATTGCTTGATTTTGCCATCGCGGTGCAACTCGTCCATGCGGCCCAGCAACGCCCGGTTGGTATAGTTGTGGCGTACCACATACAGGTGCGCATCGAGGTGGGCCAACAGCACAAAATACTCGGCCACAAAACCCACGGGCGGGGTGTCAATCACAATGTAATCGTAGTGTTGCCGCAGGGCGGTCAGCAGCGTGCTCATGCGCGGGCCTTCGAGCAAATAGGTCGGATTGGCGGGCACCGGGCCGCAGGGCAGCACGTCCAGGTCCGCAATGCCGCTGGGGTGGCGGCAATCGTCGAGGGTGCTGCGGCCGCTGAGGTAGGTGGCCAGGCCGTGGGCGGGGTCGGTGGCGGCGGGGCCAAAGTAGCGGGCTACTGTCGGGCGGCGCAGGTCGGTTTCGAGCAGCAGCACGTGCTGCCCGGTGCTGGCCAGCTCGGCAGCCAAGTTCACGGCACAGAAGGTTTTGCCCTCGCCCGACACCGATGAGGTAACCCCCAGCACCTGCTTGTCGCGCCCCGCCGCCAGGTACTGAAAATTGACCCGGATGGAGCGAAACGACTCCGTGATGGCCCCCTTGGGCGAGTACAGCATGGCGGCCTTGTCCTTGCGCGAGCCGTGGGCCACCACGCCCAGCACCGGAATGTCGGTTAGCTGGGCTAAGTCGCTTTGGCTCTGGATGGTCGTGTTGGTTTTGTCGAGCAGCAAGGCCAGCCCGGCGGGTAGCAGCAGCCCGGCCAGCAGGGCCACCAGGGCCACCAGCTTCGGGTTGGGGGCCTCCGGCCCGACGCTCGTGGCCTGGGCGCGGTCAACAGGGCGCTTGTCGGTGGTGTTGGTAGCCAGGGCTAGCCCGGCTTCGTTGCGCTTCTCTACCAGGAAGTTGTAGTTCTTTTCGTTAAAGTCGCTTTCACTTTTGAGGGACGAAAGCTGGCGCTCGTCTTCGGGCATCCGGCTCATTTGCCCGCGCACTTGGCCCAGTTGGGCATCCAAATCGCGCAGGCCAATGTCAGCGGCTCTAATCATGCTGGTAAGCGTCAGGATAAGTGCGTCTTGGGTGGTGTGCAGGCGCTCGTCGAGCATGGCCACCACGGGGTTGGCGGCGCTGGCATTGAGCCCCAGCGCTGCCCTCTTACCGTTGAGGTCGGCCAGCTGCACAATGAGGTTGTTGAGGGCCGGGTCGTCGAGCCCGGCGCTGCTGGGGGCGGCCAGGTGGCCCGTGGCGCGGGCCTGGTGCAAGGGTTCCAACAAGTTCTGATACAGGCGCCTGGAGGTCGCAATGCGCGCACGGGCCATTTCCAAATCGCCCAGCCGCTGAATGCCCGAAGCCGACTGCCCGCCCACGTCCACCACGCCGCGCGTCGTGCGGAACGACGACAGCGCGCCCGCCGCCTGCCGCCGCGAGCGCGCCAGCTTGGCAATCTCCTCGTCCAAAAAAGCCAGGGTTTTTCGTCCTGTCAGGTCCTTGGCTTGCAGGTCGTTGGCCACATACGTAGCCATTAACGTATCCAAAAACATCAGCACGTGGGCCGGCACCGGCCCTTTGGCCTTCAGCTCCACAATCCGCGAGTCGTGGTCGATGGGCCGCACGGCAAGGCCGTCGGCAAAGCGCCCCGCCGCCGCGTCCACATCGTTGAGGGTGAAGTAGAAACGGTCGGCGTTGACCGGGGTCACGGCGGGGCCTGGCGTGAGCACCACCCGTAGCCAGGGGTGGCGCAGGGTGTCGCCGGTCGTTACCATCACATCCAGCTTCACGGCTCCCAACTCCTTTATCACCTGGCCGGTACGTAAGTCAACCAGTTGCCCGCGCTTGGCGTGCCCTTGCAGCCGGTAGCGCCCGGCCCCGGCCGGCGACACGTAAATTGGCACTCCGGCCAACTGCGGGACCCCCAGCGCCGCCCCCACCCGAAACGGCACTTCGGCCGCTGATTTTTCCCGTATCTTCCAAGTCTTTACTTTGTTGAGCCAGCTGTCCGGCACTGCGTAATAAGCCACGGCAAAGGGTAGGCGCCGCACCGCCTGCCGCACCGTTGCGGCCGAGCTTATCAGGCCCACCTCGTCCTCCATCTTCAGTCCTTTGTCGCGCACCTCCAGTATTTGCAGCAGCTCTTGCGCCCGCTTCGAGCCCGTGGCCTGGTCGCCGAGCAGCATGGTAGCCTTGAAGCCATACACCGGGGCCTTCCACTGCAAATAGGTGTAACCCAACACGCCGGATAGCAGCAGCGCCCCCGCAAAAAGGGGCCAGCGCAGCCGCATCTGAAACCAGAGGCGGGTCAGGTCAAGCTCATCGGCGGGGGGAGCGCTGGGTGGCAGGTTGGTTTTCATAAGCTCAGAAAGAGGGGAGTTGGCGTGTAAGCAAAGCGAAGCAGGCAGTCAGCGAAATTTTAAGTAGCTCAGCAGCAGCACTACCGACGAAATGCCGGCGAATACCAGCCCCAGGTTGCCAGCATTGCCCCGCCCGGTGCGGGCTCGCACCGGCTCGACGTACAGCACGTCGTTGGGCAGCAAAAAATAATAGGGCGAACGCAGCAGCGCCGGGTCGGTCAGGTCGATTAACACCACCGCGGAGCCAGTGCTGGTTGGCCGTATCAGCTTGATGGTGCGACGGTTGACAAACTCTGTAAGGTCGCCGGCCAGACTCAGGCCCTCCAGCAGGGTAGCTTGCTCGTTGTAAACGAAGTAGCGGCCCGGATTGCGCACCTCGCCCAGTATGGTGAGCTTGAAGCTCAGTAGTTTAACCAGTACATTGGCTCCGCGCACGAAGCCGCTCACCTGCTGCTGCACCAGGGCCTGCACTTGCGTCAGCGTTAGCCCACCTACTTTCAGTCGGCCCACGGTGGGCAGGTTGATGCGCCCCTCCTCGTCCACGGCATAGCCCGAAAGGAACAAGGTGCCAGGGTCGCTGCCCAAAATGGCCCGCGTGTCGGTGATGTTGAACAATTCATTCAACTCAGCCTGCACGCTTTGCACGCGTATCGAAAGCACGTCGTGCGCCTGAACGCGGTAGAGCCCAGCGGTATTCGTTACCTCAACCGGCTTGTTGGTGGTGTAGCTTTTGTCCTGAAGATAGGGCAGGGCCTTGGGGGAAATGCAACTGCCCAAGCTGCCCCATACGCCCAGTATTTTCAAAAAAATCAGTAGAAATGAATGGCGCATAGCTTTGATTTTTAGAATCTAAATTCACAATTTTGTAGTAGCCCTAAAATGACTGGGATGAGTTTACTTAAAAATTAATAATTCAAATGTATAATGTTTATTTGTAAATATGTGACCTAATATTTATTTTTTTGTAAAATATGAATTGTATAGTTAAATTTATTCTGAAAATGAGTATGTTACGAGTAAATATTTTTTTGATGCCGCACGCCCTTCCCAACCAATGCCAGCCGGTTGTGCCGCAGTGGGCAGCCGGCCCGCTTGCCTACCTTTGCCGGTGCTGCCTATCTCCGTACAGCTTCCCATGACCGACCCGGAATTCGACCTGCTCGACGAGCTTTATTTCGTCACTTCCTTTCGCACCCTGCTGGCCAAAACAGGCCTGTTGCCGGCTGCCCTCACCGAAGGGCTGCGCAACCTGCTGGAGCAAGGTTTGATACGCGCCTACTGGCCCGACCCCGATACCGAGCTGGCCTACGAAACCACGTCCTTTGGCGCCATTGCCGGCGATGCCAGCTACCTGGCCTCCAAAGAAGGTCTGCTTCAGCACAATACCCGCTAGTGGCTGCCGCCGTTACACCGGTTGTTGCACCCGTTGTGGCCCCGGCCTTGGCCCCGGTGCGCTCGCCGGGGTACTATGTGCGGCAACGGCTGTGGCAAAATCGACCAGCCGTGACAGGGCTGATTTTCATCGTGTTGTGCACCTTGGTGGCGCTGCTGGGCTACTGGGTGCTGCCCGATAATTCGCCTGATGCTAATAATGGCTTCGTGCAGCTGCAAAAGCAGGAGCCGGGCCTTGCCGTGGTGTTTAGCCAAACGCCTCTGCCAGAATCGGCCCTGGGTAGTCGCCCCGATGATAACGCACTGACTACCTGGCTCCAAGGTTGCCTGCCGGCGCACGCCGAAGCGCCGGTGGCAACCAACGTGGCGGGGCTATTGCGCCCGACCCCCATCGGCAGCCCAGCAGCAACCCGCACCATTACCCGCACCTATTGGCTGGGCACCGACCAGGCCGGGCGCGACACCCTGAGCCGCCTGCTGCTAGGTACCCGCATCAGCCTAGGAATCGGGTTGGTAGCAGTGCTTATCTCTTTGTCGTTGGGAATGACGATTGGCGCCGTGGCCGGCTATTTTGGCGGTTGGGTCGACGCGGTGCTACTGGGCCTGATGACCGTGGTATGGAGCATTCCAGGCATTATGCTGGTGATTGCCATTTCGCTGGCCCTCGACAGCAAAGGCGTGTGGGTGAGCTTCGTAGCCGTGGGCCTGACTATGTGGGTGGACGTGGCCCGCGTGGTGCGGGGGCAGGTGCTGAGCCTGCGCTCGGCCACCTTCATCGAAGCCGGGCGGGTGCTGGGGTTACCCACGCACCGCCTTATTGCCCGGCACTTGCTGCCCAACCTGCGCGGGCCGCTCATTGTGCTGGCTACCAGTAATTTTGCCGCTGCCATTCTGCTCGAAGCGGGGTTAAGCTTCCTGGGTTTGGGCGTGCAGCCGCCCGCCCCTAGCTGGGGCCTGATGGTGAAGGAAGGTTACGACCTGCTGGGTACTCGTGCCGGCCTCTGGCTTACGGGCTTGCCGGGCGTTGCCATTTCGCTGTTGGTATTGAGTTTTAATGTATTGGGCAACGGATTGCGCGATGCGTACGACCCTAAAACGCCGGTGGCAGGTTAGCAGCCTGGGGTTTGAGCCCTTACATGCTTTGTTGATTTGAGCCATCTGCCTGCTACCAACGAACTGCTCGTCTAGGGCAAAATATCCAACCCCAGAGTTTAACTGTCAAATCCCAAATATTCAGGCCCTGACAAACATCTGCCGGACAAAGCAGCTTCCAGATAGAGTTGTTGCCGTGGCCCGACGTAATTTTACCCATCGGGGCCAGGCGCATTCCTCCCCGCCTGCTCATGCTTACCCCTGACCCAGCGGTTGAGGCCGGCCCTCTGGTCGACCCGGTTACTGCCCTCGAAGCCCGCATTAAGCTGCTTAACAAGCAGCTACAACTCAAGCGTTTTGAGCTGGATACGGTGTTGAGCGTGGCGCAGGGCGTTTCGGCCGAGGCTTACGCCGAAGGCGACCTGCACCGGCTGCTGGTGCTCACGCTGCAAGGCCAGCCCCACATCGGGCGCGTGCTGATATTCGTGCCCGACGAGGCCGGCGTTTTCCGGGCCGCAGTGCAGGTGCCGCGCGGGCGCGAGGGCGAGGCCAACGTCGATTACCAACTGCCCGACGACGTGTTGGATATGAGCGACCCCACCGCCGTGCCCATCGCCGCACTCGGCTTTGGCTCCGGTTGGTGGGACGGCTACGAGCTGCTGATTCCGGTGTTGCGGCTGCAGCTGCCGGTGGCCTTCGTGTTCGTGGGCGGCTTGCTGCCCGACGTGCCCCGCGCCGAAATCACCCAGTTTTTGCGCTCGCTGGCCCTTACCCTGGCCGGGGCCATCGACACCCGCCGCCTCACCGAGCAGCGCATTGCCGCCGCCGCCGTACGCCGCGAAATCGAGATTGCCCAGGACGTGCAGCGCCTGTTGTTTCCGCAGCGCCTGCCCAACGATGCCGACCTGGTGGTGGCCAGCTCCTACGTGCCCCACTCCGAAATGGGCGGCGATTATTACGACGTGGTGGCCATCGACGCCGACCGGCTGCTGCTGTGCGTGGCCGACGTCAGCGGCAAAGGCGTGCCCGCGTCGCTGCTGATGTCGAACTTCCAGGCGGGGTTGCGCACGCTGCTTCGCACCGATGCCGACCTGGCCACCGTGGTTCACGAGCTAAACCACCTGCTGTTTCAAAGCTCGGGTGGTGAGAAGTTTATTACGGTGTTTCTGGGGCTGTACGACCGCCGCTCGCGGCTGATGCAGTTTGTGAACGCGGGCCACAACAACGGCCTGCTGCTGCCCCCCACCGGTCCGGCGCTGCTCCTGCGCGACGGCACCGTGATGCTCGGCATCATGCCCAACCTGCCCAAGCTCGAGGTTGGCGAAGTCGAAATCCCGCCGCGCTCCCTGCTCTTCCTGTACACCGACGGACTGACCGAAGTATTTGATGCCGAACACAATGAGTTTGGCGAAGGCGGCATCCTCGATTTTCTCGACCACTACCAGCACCAGGGGCGCAACGAGCCGTTGGCCAACCTGCACACCGCGCTCCTGGAAGAAATTCAGAAATTCGGGGCCAACAAAAGCCGCTTCGCCGACGACGTGACGGTGCTGAGCTGCTGGTTTAAGTAGCGCTTCGCTCCCGTTCCTCCTCAAGCGAAGCGTCGGAAAGCCACGAATCGGCTCGTACCAACAGGGCGATGGCCATAAAATAGAGCGGGCCTATCTTGTCGACCTCGACCAACTCGTTGAGCAGCAAGTGAAAAATAATGGTAACCAGCGACAGCGTAGCGGCCAGCACCACGCGGCGCACCTTGGGGTTGGCGGCGCTGCGGTGGTACAGCCGCTCGGCCGTGAGCAGCGCCGTGGCAATAAAAACAACGAATAGCAGGAAACCCGGCGCGCCCTGCTCAACCAACTGCAACAGAAAATAATTGTGGGTGGTGGACTTTTCGGGGTTGTCGCTGACGTAAGTACGAAAGCTTTTGATGGTGAAGCGTTTGTACTCGGGGTAGAAGGTGGAGGGGCCGCTGCCGGTGATGGGCTTTTCGGAAATCATGCGCGAGGCGGCCACCCAGCGGTACACGCGCTCCATGCCCGACACGTCCTCGAATTTGTAGGTGGCTTCGAGGTGCTTTTCGAAGTTTTTGCCGTTGAAGATGGTTTTCTCAAAATCAGGAGCGTAAAGCATGAAGTTGCTGTTGCTCAGAAAGTAAAATGCCGCGCCAGTCACCACCAGGGCCACTGCGGCCAGCACTACCTTGGTCAGGCGCAGGCGCATGCATCCGTAAAAAATGCCGGCCACAGGCAGCGACAGCAGCGAAGCCCGCGTGTACGACGTGAGCAACCCAAAAAGTAGTACGGCCAGCAGCCCGCCCCACAGCAGCCGCAACCGGGGCCGCCCAATGGCGGCCCGCCAGGCCATCAGGGCATACGGCAGCAGCAGGGCCAGCACGGCCGCGTAAGCCACGTGGTTGAGGTAAAACGGCCTTAGGGCCCAGTTGATATCGGCGAAGCTAAAACCCTTGGTGGCGTGGCGGATAGCCGTATAAACCACCGAAATAGCTGCTCCGCAGATGTAGGTAAGCGCCAGCCGCCACACGTCGGCCGGGCGGCGCACCAACAGCAGCGTCCCCAGCACAAAGGGCACGATGTACCACACCTTGGCCAGCAGGTATTTGATTGACTTAAAGGTGCTGACTGAGAAAAAGGTGTCGAATACGGCCCAGGTTAGCATCAGGGCCATTAGCAGCAGTAGCGGGTGCAGCCACTCGCGGGCGGGCAGCTGTCCGCCGCGCAAGAGCAAGGTTATCAGCACGCAGGCCGTCAGCACCAGCATCAGGGGCTCGGAGGGCACGTCCATGCTGAAGCCACCGGGTAGGCCGATTTCTATGGAAAAAGGCAGCAAAAAAAGCAGCAGGTAAAAAATAATCCGCCACTCCACCACGGCCACCAGCAGGCCCACGGCCAGCAAGGCGGGCAGCAGCAGGGCCGGCGCGTGGGCCAGCGCCGCCGCCGCGCCGCCGCCCAGCAGCAGCAGCACGAAGCCCGCAAACAAACGCTGCGGCCCGTCGAGCGTGCGCAAGTGCTGGAGCCAGGGCATCAACCGGGCACTCACGCCGCCAGCGGGCCTAAGCGGTGGCGGTTGGCCCGGTACAGCTCCAGCAGGGCAATAAACAACACCGACAGCGCGAAGGTGAGCAGCACCGAGCCCACCACAATCAGCCAGCGCACGGGGGCCGATTTTTTGGTGGCTGGGTAGGCCTTTTGCACCATGTAAATGCTCGAAACCCGGCTTTTAAGCGAGATTTCGGCCATCTCGAACGCCGCCCGCGACCCCACCAAACGGCCCTGCAAGTCGGCCACGCGGGTGGTGAACATGCTCAGCGAGTCGGCCCCGCGCACGTAGCTTTCGATGTTGACGCGGTTGCCGCCGTCGGCGTGGGTGAGGGCGTAGAGGGCGCGGCGCAGGCCCGGCACGCTGCCGCCG
>JANXUO010000067.1 GCA_025356245.1 Hymenobacter sp. | reverse complement strand
GTAGCGCCCTGCTCAGCCAGCATAGCAGCCACCAGGCGGCTGAAATCGGCGGTGTCGCGGAGGTCGGCGGTGGCCAGGCGCGGGTTGGCGGCCGTGAAATCGAGCCGGGCAGCCGTGCGCAGGTCGAGGGTGGGGACGGGGGAGTACAATGAGCGAATGCGTGCGGGAGCGAATGAGTGATGACGGGGTTTCGCGCTACGCCTGCAAGTTACCTTTGCGGCCCGTGCCGCCGCGAAAAAAAGCCGGACAAACGGCCTGCTTTTTTGTTGCACCGTTTGCCGCCGCGCCAGCGCCTTTCCGGCTGCCCCATCACGCATTCACTCATTCGCTCCCTCACGCATTAACAAAAAGATGTACCACCACCTGACCGTCGTTGCGCTTACCCCCGAAACCCCCGATGCCGTTACCATCCACCTCGAACACCCCGACGGGCAAGTGCTGCCCAGCCAGCCCGGTCAGTTTCTGACACTCATTGTGCCCTGCGGTCCCGACGGCCGTAAGGAGCGCCGTGCCTACTCGCTCAGTAGCACGCCCCACGAAGCGCCGCGCCTGAGCGTGACGGTGAAGCGCGTGACAGGCGGCCTGGTCAGCAACTACTTGCTCGACAACGTGCAGGTGGGCCAGCAGCTGGAGGTGATGGCCCCGCTCGGCAATTTCAGCTTGGTGCCGCACCCGCAGGCCGCCCGCTCGCTGGTGCTGGTGGGGGCGGGCTCGGGTATTACGCCGCTCATGTCCATCCTGAAAGCAGTGCTGAAAACCGAAGCCAACAGCCGCGTGCTGCTCGTGTACGGCAACCGCAACGAGGAGTCGGTCATCTTCCAGCAGCAGCTTAACGAGTTGGAAGGCAACAGCAACGGCCGCCTGCAAATAGAGCACGTGTACAGTCAGCCGCTGCATCCCGGCGGGGCGCACCAGCACACCGGCCGCCTCAACCGTACCGCGCTGCTGCGCATTCTGGAGCAGCGCCACGACGCGCCCGCCACCCAGGCTACGTACTACCTCTGCGGCCCCGACGGCATGATGGCCGAAGCCCGCGCGGCCCTCGACCTGCTGGGCGTGCCCGCCAACCAGATTTACCGCGAGAGCTTCGTGGCTGCCGCCGAGGCCGCCGAAACCGCTGCACTGCACGGCGATGTGAGCGCCGCCCCAGCCGCGCCCGCCGGCACCCGCCGCGTCACCATCCGCTACGAGGGCAGCGAGTACGTGCTCGACGTGCCCGAAAAAGCCACCATCCTCGAAACCGCCCTGGCCCAGGATATCGACCTGCCCTACTCGTGCCAGGCCGGGCTGTGCACCGCCTGCCGGGGCAAGTGCCTCAGTGGCAAGGTTCATCTCGACGAGCGCGAGGGTCTTTCGGACGCCGAAATGAAGCAGGGCTACGTGCTGACCTGCGTGGGCCACCCCCTGACGGACGATGTGGTGATTGAGATTGGATAAGGCGGTAAACTCCCCTCCTCAGCCGAGAAGGGGGACGTTCGGGCACAGCCCGGACTGGGGGTGGTGCCACCGGAGGGGCCGCGTATGCTGCCCTTGTGCGAAGCGTATGCTGCCCCTCTAACCGAGCGTAAAATCCCGCCGCACCAAGCGCAGGCCACCCCAAATGCTGGTATGGTCTTAGCTTCGCCCATCGCCAACTCAAATTCCAACGTCATTGGCGCCAGACGTGCGAAGCCGTACTACCCCAGTCCGGGCTGCGCCCGAACATTTTCCTCCCAGGTGGGAGGGGGGGGGCCGCCGCTCACCCGACCAAAATTAACCAATTGATGCTCTCTCCTGAACTCCTGGCGGCCACGGCCACCGATACCGCCCGGCCCCCGCGCCACTACTTGCCCGAGGCTTTTGAAGTGACCGACTGGCCCGCCCTGCAACCGTTTTTTGACGAGCTGCAGGCCCGGCCCGTGCCCGACGCCACGGCCCTGGAGCGCTGGCTGCTCGACCGCTCGGAGCTGGAGGCCGTGCTGGGCGAAAACCTGGCTTGGCGTTACATCCGCATGACTTGCGAAACCCAGGACACGGCCCGCACCGAGGCGTTTCAGTACTTCGTGAATGCGATTGAGCCGCAGGTGGCGCCCTACGACCACGCCCTGAACGAGAAGCTGTTGGCCGCTCCTGGCCTGGGCCAGCTAGCCCCGGCGCAGTACCGGGTGTTTCTGCGCTCGGTGCGCCGGGCGTCGGAGATTTTTCGGGCCGAGAACATCCCGCTCAAAACCGAAATTAGCACCAAGCAGCAGCAGTACGCCGCCACGGCCGGGGCCATGACCATCACCCTCGACGGCCAGGAGCTGACCCTGCCCCAGGCCGCCGACCGCCTCAAAAGCCCCGACCGGGCCGTGCGCGAAACCGCCTGGCGGGCTGTGCAGGAGCGCCGCCTGCAAGACAGCGAAGCGCTTGATGCACTGTTTTCGGAGCTGCTGGCGTTGCGGCACCAAGTGGCGCTGAACGCCGGTTTCGCCAACTTCCGCGATTACATGTTTGCCGCCCTGGGCCGCTTCGACTACACGGCGCAGGACTGCTTTGATTTCCACGCGGCCATCCGCGAAACGGTGGTGCCGCTCATCGACGACCTCGACCTGGAGCGCCGCCAGGACCTGAACCTGCCCGCCCTGCGCCCTTGGGACCTCGACGTGGACCCCAGCGGGCAGCCGCCGCTACGGCCCTTCGGCACGGGTGCCGAACTGCTCGAAAAAACCATCACCGTCTTTCAAAACCTCGACCCTTATTTGGGCGACTGTTTGAAAACCATGCGCCAGATGGGGCATCTTGACCTGGAGAGCCGCAAGGGCAAGGCCCCCGGCGGCTACAACTACCCACTCGACGAAACGGGCGTGCCCTTTATTTTTATGAACGCCACCAGCAGCCTGCGCGACGTGGTGACGATGCTGCACGAGGGCGGCCACGCGGTGCACAGCTTTTTGACGCGCCGCCTGCCCCTGGGGGCCGACAAGCACCCGCCGTCCGAAGTGGCCGAGCTGGCCTCGATGAGCATGGAATTGATGAGCATGGACGGGTGGGATACGTTTTTCCCCAACCCCGCCGACCTGCGCCGCGCCAAGAAAACCCACCTCGAAGGCGTGCTCGAAACCTTTCCCTGGGTGGCCACCATCGACAAGTTTCAGCACTGGATTTACGAGCACCCGCAGCACAGCGCCGCCGAGCGCCGCGCCGAGTGGGTGCGCGTGTTCGACGCCTTCAACCAGCGCACCGTGGATTGGCGCGGGCTTGACGCCTACAAGCCCATTCTGTGGCAGAAGCAGCTGCACCTCTACGAAGTCCCGTTTTACTACATCGAGTACGCCCTGGCGCAGCTCGGCGCCATTGCCGTGTGGCGCAATTTCCGCCAGAACCCCACGGCGGCACTGGCGGGATATAAACGTGCCCTGGCCCTGGGCTACACTGCTCCCATCGGCGAAATTTATGCGGCGGCTGGCATCAAATTCGATTTCAGTACCGAGTACCTGCGCCAGCTCGCCGACTTTGTGCGGGCTGAAATGGCGGCACTGTAGCTTGTACTGCGGGTTCTTAACCCGCGCAGTGCCGCTGTATTG
>JANXUO010000045.1 GCA_025356245.1 Hymenobacter sp. | reverse complement strand
CGTGCTGATGACCCAAATCAAGAAGAAAAGCCTGCGGGCCGAGGTGCAGCTCGTCAGCAAAAGCAACGGCTTTACCGGGCCGGGCGTGCGCGTCACGTACCGCGACCGTTCGGCGCTGCGCGGGGCCGAGCAGCTGCTCGTCAACGGCATCGCCTCCTTTGAAACCCAGACCCAGGGGGCCGCCAACAACAGCAGCGGCGGCGGCCTCACCAGCTACGAGCTGGGCGTGGATGCCCAGCTGCTGATACCCCGGCTGGTGGTGCCCGACATTCCGTTTCTCAGCCCCCGGCTGCCCAACTCCGACTTCCAGCCCCGCACTACCATCGGGGCGGGCGTCAAAGCCGTGGTGCGGGCCAGCTACTTCCGGCAGGATGTGTTCAACATCAACTACGGCTACAGCTGGAAGAAGAAGATTACCAACGAGCAGCAACTCACGCCCATCGACGTGGCCTACGCGCGGGTGGGCAGCCAGTCGCCCGAGTTTGAGGCGCTGCTGGCGGCGCGGCCTTTCCTGGCCAGCTCGTTCCGGCAGCAGTTCATTCTGGCCAGCAGCTACCGCTACACCTTCAACCAGCAGGTGCTGGAGCAGCGGCGGCAGCAGATTTATTTTGGGGCGGGCGTGGAGGTGGCCGGCAACCTGGCCGCCACCCTGAGCGGGGCGCTGGGCCAGGCCCGCAACGAGAACAAGGCCTACACCCTGGCCGGGCAGGAGTTCAGCCAGTACACCAAGTTCGACGTGGAGCTGCGCGAGTACTACCGCCTCTCGCACGACCCCGCCAAGGGCAACCGCCTCGTGGGCCGCCTGCTGGTGGGCCTGGGCCTGCCCTACGGCAACGCCCGCGTGCTGCCCTACCTGCGCCAGTACGGCATTGGCGGCCCCAACTCGGTGCGGGCCTTTGCTGCCCGCTCGCTCGGGCCCGGCACCTACCGCACCACCGCCGAAACCCTCAACGGCTTCTACGACCAGGTGGGCGACCTGCGCCTCGAAGCCAACGCCGAGTACCGCCAGGACTTGTTTCCCTACGTGAAGGGGGCCGTCTTCGTCGACGCCGGCAACATCTGGCTCGCCAACGACGACCCCACCCGCCCCGGCGGGCAGTTCAAGCCCGGCACCTTCCTCCAGCAGCTCAACGTGGGCGCGGGCCTCGGCCTGCGCATCGACGTGCAGTTCTTCGTCATCCGCCTCGACTATGCCGTGCCGCTGCAAGCCGCGTACGGCCCGCCCACCAGCCGGGCGGGCCGCTTGAACCTGGCAATTGGGTACCCGTTCTAGGGGTGATGCCGGAACGCGGAACGGCGTTTCGCGTTCCGGGGCGCTGCCCTACCTTCGCCCATGCTTCCCTTCGATTCCCTCGGCACGCCGCGCCTGGTGCTGCGGCCCCTCACGGCGGCCGATGCGCCGACGGTGCTGTTTCTGCGCTCCGACCCCGGCACCATGCGCTACATTGGCCGCGACCCGCTGCAAACCCTGGCCGAAGCCGAGGAGTTGATTGCCTTCTGGAACGGCCTGGTCGAAACCGACGCGGCGGTGACCTGGGGCCTGGCCCGCCCCGCAGCCCCCGCCGCGCTCATCGGCACCATCTGCCTCTGGAACCTGCAAGCCGCCCACCGCCAGGGCGAAATTGGCTACTCGCTGCACCCCGACAGCCGGGGCCAGGGCCTGATGGGCGAGGCCGTGGAAGCCGCAGCGGCCTTCGGCTTCGGGGCGCTGCACCTGCACCGCATCGAGGCCCGCCTGCACCCCGACAACGCCGCCTCGGCCCGCCTGTTGGCCCGCCACGGCTTCGAGCGCGAGGGGCTGCTGCGCGAGTCGTTCTTCTTCAACGGCGCGTTCTCGGACACGCTGGTGTGCGCACGGCTGGAGTAAGGCAAACGCGCGCAAACGCTCTTTCGGAGTTGTACTCCGAAAGCGGCCTGGCCGGGGAGTTGTACTCCCCAATCGCTGCCCGGTTTCGGCCTGGGAAGCGGAGTACAACTCCGCGGCAGGGGCCTTTCGGAGTATAACTCCGAAAGAGCAATGGGCTTTTGGAGTTACACTCCGAAAGAGCAACGGGACTTGACTTACCCGCCCGCTCACCCCCACACCTTGGTGCCTTCGGTGCAGTTGCGGCACATCTCCAGCTGGTCGCGGCCCTTGAGGAGGGCGGCGCGGAAGCCCTGGTACTTGGGGCCGTGCCAGAGGCTGGCGAAAGTCTGGGTTTTGAGGTCGCCGAGGCGGTAGTCGGCGTCTTTGTCGAAGCAACAGGGCACCACCAGGCCGTCCCAGGTGATGACGCAGGAGTGCCACATCTTCCAGCAGTGGTCCACGAGCTTGTTCTTGAGGCTCCAGGTGCCGTTTTGGTTGTTCTGGTAGCGCGAGTAGTAGTCGATGGTCGGGATAAGGGGCGAGCCGTGCTGGTGGTCGTAAATCTGGGCCGTTTTAAACCACACGTCGTCCACGCCCAGGGCCTGGGCCAGCTGCCGGGCGTCGGCGAGTTGGTGCTCGTTGGGGCGCACCACCAAAAACTGGAACACGATGCGCGGCGTGCTCGACTTGAGCTCCTGGCGCCAGCGCACGATGTTGCGGGTGCCCTCCAGCACCTTGGCCAGCTTGCCGCCCACGCGGTACTGCTCGTACACTTCCTGGGTGGTGCCGTCAAGGGAGATGATGAGGCGGTCGAGGCCGCTCTCGACGGTGCGGCGGGCGTTGGCGTCGCTCAGGTAGTGGGCGTTGGTGCTGGTGGCGGTGTAGATGCCCTTCTGGCTGGCGTACTGCACCAGCTCCAGGAATTGCGGGTGCAGGTAGGGCTCGCCCTGAAAGTAGAAGATGAGGTACCACAGCCGCCGCCCCACCTCGTCGATGGTTTGCTTGAACAGCTCGGCTGGCAACATG
>JANXUO010000127.1 GCA_025356245.1 Hymenobacter sp. | reverse complement strand
GGCCGTGAAGCAATGAGGCAGTGGTCGGACGAATCGCCCGAAGGGCTTCGTCCGACCACTGCGGCGTAGGCTGCCCCAGGGCAGCGGCCGGGCGAATCCCGCGAAGCGGTTCGTCCGGCCACTGCCCGTATGCTGCCCTGGCGCGAGTCGTTCTAACCGCAGTGGCCGGACGAAGCCCTTCGGGCGATTCGCCCGACCACTGACCTGCGCTTTATCTTGTAAGGAAACTCCAAAAACTCCGACTGCATTCGAGTGAAAACTACCTCTATTCTGGCCGCACTGGCGCTGCTGCCGTCGGTGGCCCTGGCCCAAACCGGCAACGCCCTCGACGGGGCGCAGCTGCACGGCGACTTCCAGACCGACGTGCAGAGCTACACCGCCGACCCGGCCATTGGCGCGCCGGCGGTGGCCGAAAAAATTCGCTCCAACACCTTCGCCAACCTTATTCTGACGAGTGGGAAATTCGCGGCGGGCGTGCGCTACGAGGCGTATTTGCCGCCCTTGCAGGGGTTCGACCAGCGCTACCGGGGGCAGGGCATCCCGTACCGCTACGCTACCTACGACGCCGGCCGCCTGGCCGTGACGGTGGGTAACTTTTACGAGCAGTTTGGGTCCGGGCTGGTGTTTCGGGCTTACGAGGAGCGCAACCTGGGCATCGACACCAGCATCGACGGCTTGCGGGTGCGGGTGCAGCCGGTGCCGGGTATTCGGCTCACGGGCATCATGGGCAAGCAGCGGTTTTTCTTCGACAAGGCCCCGGCCATCGTGCGCGGCGTGGATGCGGAGGTGACCCTCAACGACCTGATACCGGGGCTGGACTCGGCCGCGACGCGCCTGACGCTGGGCGGCTCCTTCGTGAGCAAGTACCAAGCGGCCGATGACCCGGCCCTGGTGCTGCCCGAAAACGTGGGGGCCGGCGCGGGCCGCTTTGCCATCAGCAACGGCGGCTTCGTGCTCAACGCCGAGTACGCCTACAAGGCCAACGACCCCTCGGTGGCCAACGGCTTCATTTACCGCTACGGGCAGTCGGCGCTGCTGACCACGAGCTACGCCCGCAACGGCCTGGGCCTGGTGCTGGGCCTGAAGCGGGTGGACAACATGGACTTCCGCACCGACCGCAACGCCACCGGCAACCTCAATGCCATCAGTTTTTTGCCCGCCCTCACCAAGCAGCACACCTACCTGCTGGCGGCCAGTATTTACCCCTATGCCACCCAGCCTCTGGGCGAAATGAGCGGGCAAGCCGAAGTGACCTACCACCTGCCCAGCGGCCCGCTCGGCGGCCACTACGGCACCGACATCTCGCTGAACTACTCGGCGGTGAACGGCTTGGCCAAAACCCTGCTCGACGATGCCCAAACCACGCGCCAGGGCTACGAATCGGGTTTTTTCAAGCTCGGCGACACCCGCTACTTCCGCGATTTCAACGTCGAAATTCACCGCCGCTTTACGCCCAAGCTCAAGGCCAACGCCATGTACGCCTACTTCGTCTACAACAAGGACGTGGTGCAGGGGCTAGCCGGTTTCGGGACCATCGAGTCGCACCTCGGGGTGCTCGACGTGGCCTACCGCATCACGCCCAAGCACAGCCTGCGGGGCGAAATCCAGACCCTGCAAACCAAGCGCGACCTGGGCTCCTGGGCCGCCGCGCTCATCGAATACACCTACTCGCCTCACTTTTTTGCTACTGTGTACGACCAGTACAACTACGGCAACGATGTCGAAAGCCAACGCATTCACTACCTCGTAGGTCAGGTGGGCTACATTGGCGGCACCACCCGCATTGCCGTGGGCTACGGCCGGCAGCGGGCGGGCATTGTGTGCGTGGGCGGCGTGTGCCGCTACGTGCCGGCCTCGAATGGCGCCACGTTGAGTATTACGAGTAGTTTTTAGCTTAAATTCTCGCACAGAGTTTACATAGTTAAAGGAGTTTTTTGTTTTACTCCGTGAAACTCTGTGAACTCTGTGCGAAAAAATCAATTCCCATGAAAAACCTGCTTTTCGGATTGGCCGCCCTGGCCCTGCTCGCGGCCTGCGACACCATCGAAAACCCGGTGCCCGCCAAGGTAACGTCCACGCTCACGGCGGCCGAGCAAACGGCGCTCGACGCGGCCGAAACGCAGCTGCCCGCCCCGCCCGACGAGCAACGGGTGCTGATTGAGGACTACACCGGCCAGTATTGCGGCAACTGCCCCCGCGCCGCCCACCTCGGCGACTCGTTGCAACGGGCCCACCCCACGCGCGTTTTCACCACCGAAGTGCACGTGACGGACTACTTTGCCGCACCGCGCCCGCCGCATTTTCCGATTGATTTCCGGGTGTCCGCCGTGGCCCAGGAGCTCGACCGCCTCTTCGACCTTTCGACCAGGGGCTTGCCCCAGGGGGCGGTGAACCGCACGCCCTTCGCCGCTGCCAACAACGACCCAGTGGCCACTTTCGCGCTCTGGCCGCAGGTGGTGGCCGCCCAACTGGCCCAAACGCCCGCCGTGGCCCTGCGCGTCACGCCGGTGTTCAATGCCGGTACGCGGGTGCTCAACCTCAAAATTGGCACCGAGTACCGCCGCGCCCTGCCGGGCCGCAACCTGCGCCTGGGCATCGTGCTGGTAGAAGACAGTTTGGTGGGTGCCCAGAAGGACTACCGCCTCAACCGCACTCAATTTCCCGACCAAACCGCTGAGCAGTACGTGCACCACAACGTGTTGCGGGCCGCCCTGGCCGGCACCTTCGGCACGGCGCAGGTGACGGGGCCGGCCGCCGGCCAGCGCTTCGCCACCTACCTGGGCTACCAAATGCCCGCCGCCACGGTCTGGAACGTGCGCAAGTGCGCCGTGCTGGCCTACATTGCCGATGCCGATACGCGGCAGATTTTGCAAGTGACGATGGTGGAGTTGTAGGAGCAGTGGCCGGACAAACCGCTTTGCGGAATTTGCCCGGCCACTGCCTGGCCTTACTCCATGCCCGAGTCGTTTTGCACGTCGGGTATTGGGGCTTTGCCGTTGGCCAGCTCGTCAAAGTGCTGCTCGAAGAGGGCTTGCAGCATCCCGTCTTTGAGGCCAATGTCGGGCACCACCATTTGGTTGATATCGGCCCAGTGCATGGCGGCGAGGTAGATGTGGCCGGCGGGCACGATGACGTCGGCGCGGTCGGGGTTGAGCATGGCCACGTTCACGCGCTCGGTCATGGTGAGGCCGTCGAGGCGGTCGAGCACGGCCTGGATGCGGCGGCGCGTGACGGGCGCGTTGGGCGCCGAAGGCGTGAGGGAGTAGATTTTGTTGATGTTGCCGCCCGTGCCGATGGCCCGCGTAACGTGGTACTGGCGGGCGTTTTCGCGCACCCAGGCTTCCATTCGCGCCCAGAGGTCGGCCTGCGCCTGGCCCAGGGTTTCGTCGGGGTGCTCTTCCTGCTGCATGCGGCGGATGGAGCCGATTTCGAACGACTGCGCGGCCACCTTGCGGCGGTCGTGGTAGATATTGAACTCGGTGCTGCCGCCGCCCACGTCGATGTGCAGGTAGTGGCGGTTGTCTTCGATGACGTGCTCGAT
>JANXUO010000034.1 GCA_025356245.1 Hymenobacter sp. | reverse complement strand
TGCTCGTGTCCTCGTCAGCCCGCTTGCGGGCGTATCCGTTAAATCCGTTAAATCCGTTTGAATCTGCGGTTATAGTTTGTAGCCTTTGTAATCCTTCGTGAATTCTTCTTTCGGAATTGCCTGGTTGGGAATTACGTCGGTGAATTCAAATTTTTCGTAAAGGCCGCGCTCGTCGTTTACCTGCACTACGTTGGGCAAATACGATTTAGAGTCGATGCAGAGAATTATTTTTTTGCCGTAGGCATTGGGCACTAAAATAGACTTCCCTTCGGTGAGGGTAGCGTCGATGGCGAGGCCATTTTTTTCCATGATGCGGTAGGGGCCGCAGCCATATTTTTCGGCAATGGAACGGATGGTTTCGTTGCGGCCTATTTTGTAGTTCAAGTAGCGGAACTGTGGAAAATCGGCCCGCAGCACGTGGTTAATGCGGCCCAGCACCGTGGAGTCGCCGGTGTAGCGGAACGAGCGCGTGAAACCGTTGTCGATGCGGGAGCCGGTGGTGCGCAGCAAATCGGTGATGGTGCCAAAGCCCGCTTGCAGCACCGAGTGGTGCTGCCCTTTGCGCATGAGGCTGCCCTCGGGGCTTAGACTGAGCGTAACGTACGGAAAAGCAGCTGGATACACCCAGGCATCGCCACCGTTCTGGCCGGTTACGTACAGCACTTCCACGCCCCGGTCGTTTTTGATGTAAATGCGCAGGGGCTTGAAGCTCAGTTTCATCTGGCTGCGGGCTACCTTCAGCTCGGTGCCCAGTCGTTCCTGAGCCCTCACGGAGCAGCGCAGGTATTGCAGACCATTGATGGCAGCGTTCAGGCGGCTCGTGAGCTGCTCGGTGGTGATGGGAGCCGCTGGGCTAACGGCGGCCAGCAGGCCCGCTGTGCCAGCGGCTACTGCCAAAAAACGAACGTGAGATAACGCAGAAATAAACGTCATTTAAAACGATTGATAATTAAAAAATGCGCTTCTATTTTGTGAAAATAAAAAAGAATTAATCAGGCTAATTAAATAAACTGAACCAAACTAATTTAAACTAATGGCGGGAAAACGCGAAGCCACGCTGTCGAAGATGAATAATTCGTCAATGTCGATGCGCTGGAAATAGCGGGCCAGCGGAAATTGCTCGACCAGCGCTTTTACCACGGCGGCACTGGCTCCGTTCATCGTCACCCAGCCCCGGCTCCGGTCGGCGCTGATGGCGTAAGTCTCGACGATTTTCTCGCTCAACAAACGGTTGATAAAAGCCCGGTGCCTCGGAATCAGCGCCATAAACTCCTCGTCGTAGGAGTCGGGTAGCTTAATGGTGACAACAAAGGTTGGCATAGAAAAAAGTGCGGCTGCGCCCGGCTAAACGCCAAAACTTCCCGAAAAGTTGGTGGCCTCAGCGCTTAGTGGCTTTGGGAGCATCTACGAGGGTCATCTCGCGCACCAAATGACTGGCCCCGGCGTACTTGTCCACCACAAAAAGCATATAGCGCACGTCGAGCGCAATGTTGCGCACCCGGTCGGGGTCGAAGGCCAAATCCGACATCGTGCCTTCCCAGTCGCGGTCGAAATTGGTGCCAATCAGTTGCCCTTTGCCGTTGATAACCGGCGAGCCCGAATTGCCGCCAGTAGTGTGATTGGTGGCAATAAATGCCACGGGCACGGTGCCGTTTACGGCGTATACGCCGTAGTCTTTCTTGTTGTAAAGCTCAACCAGACGCGGCGACACCATGAATTCGGGGTTGCTGGGGTCGGCCTTTTCCATGAGGCCGTCGAGGGTTGTGAAGTAGGTGTAGGTCACGCCATCGGCAGGTCGGTAGCCGGCCACCTGTCCGTACGCCACGCGCAGGGTCGAGTTGGCGTCGGGGTAAAATTTGCGGGTGGTTTGCCACTGGCGCAGGGCCGCCACGTAGCTGCGCTGCAACAGCGTCACGTTGTCGGCATTGGTTTGGTAAACCGGCTGAATCTGGGTTTTCAAGGTGGTTTGCACCGCTGAGGCTAATTGGTAGGCCTTGTCGTCGGTGAGGGTGGTGGTGAGGCCAGCGGCCAGCTCATCTAGTACCTTCAGGGCGCTGGCTTCGTTGGCAAAATGGGTGGTGGCGAACAAGTTGTCGGCCAGGCGGGTCCAGTCTTCGCTGGTTTTGTTTTGGGCTTTGAGGGCCTGCACGGCGGGCGGCAGCAGGGCCGGGGGCGTGTTTTCAGCGTAGAGGCGCAGCAGGGCCGCCGCCACCTTTTGGTCGGTGGGCGGATTATAATTGCGGAAGAAATTACTGACACCGGGCCGGAATTTATCCACCGCTGCTTTCAGGTCGGCGGCCGGGGCTTTGGCGGTTACCAGGTCCAGCAAGGTGCCGTAGGAGTTGGCAAAACGCAGCAGCTCCACCCCAAAGGCGGCCTCGTTCACGTAGGCACGGGCTTGCACATAGTCGCGCTCCTGGGCGTAGTTTTTCTGCAATTCGGCCAGCAAGGTGCCGTAGCTGGCGCGGCGCGCGGCATCGGCCTGCACCCACTGCGTGAACTGGGCTTCCTGTTCGCGCTTGCGCTGCACGGCGTCCAGCTTCTTGAGGCCGCGCATCTCGCCCTGCCATTTTTTCCAGTAGTTGGCAATGCCCGCGTACTTAGCGGCGTACTGAATCCGCACCTTATCAGAGGCTTGCATATCAGCATCCCAGATTTTGAGCAATGCCGAGCGCACCTTTACCCGCGCCGGGTCGTCAACGGAATAAATCTCATCCACGCCCCAGGAGGTCAGGTACTCGTTGGTGCGGCCAGGGAAGCCGAAAACCAGCGTAAAGTCGCCGGGCTTCACGCCCGCCAGCGAAATGGGGAGGTGGTGACGCGGCTTAAACGGCACGTTTTGGGCCGAGTAGGGGGCGGGCTTGTTGTCGGGGCCGGCGTAGATGCGAAACAGACTGAAATCGCCGGTGTGGCGGGGCCAGGCCCAGTTGTCGGT
>JANXUO010000011.1 GCA_025356245.1 Hymenobacter sp. | reverse complement strand
CTAGCCCCAACCCTTCGTACAAGTCCAGTAGCACTTGTTCCTCGTGCTCCCACGTCCAGACTTGGGCGGCGGCGTGGCAGCGGGCTTGCAGGTGCTGCCGGTAGGCGGCATCGCCGCCGGGCAGCATGCGGTTGAGGGCCGCCGCCAGCGGGCCGGGGGTCAGGTCGGGCAGCAAGGTAGCCACCTCGTACGCGGCGTTGAGGGCGTGGTACTCCGGGAAATCGATGACCACCTGCGGAATGCCCGCCTGCACGTAGTCGAAGAATTTGTTGGCCAGCGAATAATAGTAGCTGAGGCCCGTGTTTTCCAGCAACATAATGCCCACGGCCGCCCGGCGCGTAACCTCGCGCAGGGCCGGCGGCAGCACAAAGCCCCGAAACTCGACCTGCCCCGAGGCCAGCAGGCCCAGTTGCGCGGCCCGCGCCCGTAGCGGGGCCGACAGGTCGCCCTCGCCGCAAATTACCAGGCGGCCCCGCACCTGCGGCATGGCCTCGAGCAGGGCTTCGAGGCCGCGCCCGGCGTTGAGGGCCCCTTGGTACAGAATGTAGCCGGCGGGGCTGCTGCCGGACACAGTGGCGGTTGCCGCCTGCGCGGCGTCAGCGGCGGTTTCGGCCCAGCGGCTCACGTTGCGTACCACGCCAAACGGCCGGCCGTGGCGCTGCGCAAACAGCCGCGCCAGCGCCGGGCCTACGGTGTAGCAGAGGCGGGCACGGGGCACAATGAAATCCTCAATCCAGCGCCAGATGCGCTGCACTTGGGGGCGGGCCACCACCTCGGGCACCTCGGTAAAAAACTCGTGGGCATCGTACACAAATGGCTGCCGGCTCAGGGCCGCCCGTGCCCAGGTGGGCAGGGCGGCGTCGAGGTCGGCGCAGGCCCACACGGTGGCCCGCTGGCCCAGCAGGTACAGCAACAGCCGCACGTTATATTCAATGTAAAATAGCTTGCCCTTTTGAAACCAGCCGCTTAGCCGGTGTTGCCGGTAGGGCTGGGCCGCGAGCGGCGGCGAGGTGGGCCGTTGCCAGCCCACAAGGCTTACGGCGTAGCCGGCGCGGGCCAGGGTGGCGCAAATGCGCTGCATTCGCTGGTCGTAGCAGAGGTCGGTGGTGACGGCAAATAGCAGGCGGGGCGCGGACACGGGGCAAAGGTAGCCGCCGGTTGGGCCGTTGGGTTGCATCTTGCAGGGGGGTTGTGTCTTGCAAGGGGAGCGGGCTGTCAAACGCCAGTGCGCCCGGCACGCCGCCAGTGGGGCCAAGTGGCGCGGTCCAACGGGTTTAACCTCGACCGTTTATTTAAAAAATATTTATTTAGCTTTGATTGAAAAAGCGCCGCTAAGCGCTAAAAAAATCGCACTTTCCCATGTCCGATACTGCTGCCCAGCCGCTTTCGCCCCCGCCCCTGCCCGATGCACTCGACCAGCTGGGGCTGGCGTATGTGCTGGCCGACGCGCACGGGACCATTCAGGCAGTCAACCAGACGTTTGCCCGCCTCACCGACTACGAGCCGGCCGACATCATTGGGCGCAACTACCACGCCACGTTCTCGCCGGTAGCAGAGCGTGATTTGCGCAAAAAATATTACCAGCAAGTGATTGAGGAAGACGGAGCCCTGCGCTCGTCCTACGAGCGGGTGGTGCTGACGCGCAACGGCGGCCAGCGCCTGCTGAGCTGGCAAACCGGCTACGCCCGCGACGCCGCCGGTGCCGTGGCGGGCATTTGGGTAGTGGGCCGCGAAATGGCCGACCCCCACCTCACCCCCAGCGTGCTGCCCACCGACGACCGCAGCCACCTGCAGGATTTTCTGGACAACGCCCAGGATTTGGTGCAGCACTTGAGCATCGACAACCGCTTCTTGTTCGTCAACAAAGCCTGGAAGGAAAAGCTGGGCTATACCGATGCCGAACTGGCCGAGCGCACCCTGGCCGATGTGGTGCATCCGTACTACAAAGCCAAGCTGCTGTACCAGCTGCGCAATTTGTACGACGGCGAGCCTGTGAACCGCGCCGAAACCGTATTTCTGACCCGTACGGGCAAGCCCATCCACCTCATCGGCAGCATAAGTGTGGTGCAGGAGCACGGGCAGCCGGTAAGCACCCGCGCCATTTTGCACGACATTACCGACCGCATCAAGGCCGAGCGACTGCAAAAAATATACTACTCGATTGCCAACCTGGCCATTAGCTCCAAAGACCTGCCCGCTCTCTACGGAGCCATTCACCGCGAGCTGAGCAAGATTATTGAGACCAACAACATCTTCATCGCCCTCTGCGACGAGGGCCGGACGGAGCTGCAGTTTGTCTATCACATGGACCAGAACCCGCAGCAGGAGCCGTTGCGGAAACGGCCCTTTTCGACGGGCCTCTGCGAGTACATCATTGCCGGCGGGCAGCCGCGCTTTCTGGGCCGGGCCGACTTTCAGCACCTCATGCGCACCGGCCAGCTCACGGCGTTTGGGCTGGTGCCCGAGGTGCTGCTGGCCGCCCCGCTCAGCATCGGCGACCGCATCATCGGGGTGCTGGCCGTGCAGGACTATCAGCGGCCCGACGCCTTCGCGTCGAGCGACTTGGACGTGCTGCACTTTATCTCGAACCAAGTGGCGCTGGCCATTGAGCGCAAGCGCAACGAGGAGCAAATAAAACAGCAAAACGCCCGCCTCAACGCCATTTTTGAGAGCGGCAGCCACCTGATGTGGACCCTGGACAGCCAAGGCCGGCTGCGCTCCTTTAACCGCAACTACGCGGCGTTTTACCTGCGCCGCAACGGCGAGTACCCGGTGCCGGGTACCGCCCTGCACGACATCGACCTGGCCCGCATGGAACAGGAGCCGTGCGAGCTTTTTTTGCGGCACTACAAGGCTGCCGCCCGGGGCGAGGCCCAGCGGTTCGAAATTCGCCTGCGCGATACCAAAGGGCAGGATATTTGGGCCGATGTGCACCTCAACCCCATCCGTACCGATGCCAACGGGCCAATTGAGGAAATTTCGGCCATTGCCCACGACGTTACCGTCGAAAAACGCGCCTTGCTGGCCCTCAAGGCCGAAGAAACCAAGTTTCGCAACATCTTCGAGTCGTTTCAGGACATCTACTACCGCACCAACGACGAGGGGCTGCTGGTGCTCATCAGCCCCTCGGTGCGCGATGTGCTGGGCTACGAGCCAGAGGAGGTGCTGAACAAGCCCATCCTGTCGATTTACTACAACCCCGTCGATTTGACTGGTTTGCTGGGGGAACTGCAGCAAACCGGCCGCCTGCGCAACTACGAAATCCGGATGCGCCACGCCGACGGCCACCCGGTCAACATCCTGCTCAACTCGCGCCTCATTGCCGACGGCGTGCGCGGCACCGAGGGCATTGCCCGCGACGTGACCGAAATCCGGCTGATGCAGGACGAGCTGCGCACCGCCAAAGAAGGCGCTGAAAGCGCCCTGGAAGCCAAAACCCAGTTTCTGGCCAACATGAGCCACGAACTGCGCACGCCCATGAACGGCATCATCGGCATGATTGATTTGCTGGACCAGACCGTGGACACCGACGAGCAGCGCGACTACGTCGAAACCCTGCGCAAAAGCTCCGACGCGCTGCTCACCATCCTCAACGACATCCTGGATTTGTCGAAAATTCAGGCCGGCAAGATGCAGCTGCACGAGCAGCCCATTGCCTTGCAGGCCGTGCTCGAACGCCTGCGCGCGCTCTTTATCTACCGGGCCGAGCAAAAGGGCATCCGCTTTACGTACCACGTGACGCCCCACACCCCGCCCTGGGTGGTAACAGACGAAATTCGGCTGCTGCAAATTCTGTCCAACCTGGTTTCCAACGCCATTAAGTTTACCGACGAAGGCACGGTGAGCGTGGTGGTGAGCAGCGTGAGTACCGACGGCGAGCGGCACACGCTGCGCTTTGCCGTGCAGGATTCGGGCATCGGCATCTCGCCCCAGGACGCCGCCCGGCTTTTTACTGATTTCACCCAACTCGACACCACGCCCAGCAAGGCCTACGGCGGCACGGGCCTGGGCCTGGCCATCAGCCGGCAGCTGGCCCAGCGCCTGGGCGGCGAAATTGGGGTGCTCTCGGACGTGGGCGAAGGCAGCGTGTTCTGGTTCACCATCAGCACCCGCGCGGCCACGCCCCACGAAGTGCCCGCCGCTGGCCCCGTGCGCGAGGGCCGCCTCGAACGCTTTGCCGCCCCGCCCCGCGTGCTGCTCGTCGACGACAACCTTATCAACCAGAAGGTGGGGCAGAAGCTGCTCGGCAAGCTGGGCTGCCTGGTGACGGTGGTGAGCAGCGGCCCCGAGGCCATTGCCTGCGTCGCGGCCCCCGGGGCCGTGTTCGACCTCATTTTCATGGACATTCAGATGCCCGACATGGACGGCATTGCCGCCACCCGCGCCATTCGGAAAAAGCTGGGCGCGGCCTGTCCCCCGGTGGTGGCCATGACGGCCTACTCGATGGAGGAAGACGCCGGCCGCTTTGTGCGCGAGGGCCTCGACGATTACGTGGCCAAGCCCGTCAAAAGCCGCCACCTCTACGATGTGCTGCACCGCTGGCTGGCCATAGCCGCCGCCCAGCCCGCGCTTGGGGTGGCCGACGAGCCCACGGGCGCAACCGCTGCCCCGCCTGTGGCCGGTACCCAAGTGCCGGTACTGGACCTGGCCTTGGTGCAGCAAATGCACGAGCTGGGCGGGGTCGAATTCACGACGGAGCTGTATCAGGAGTTTGAGGTTGAGGTGCGCGAGCTGCTGAACGCCGCCGCGCCCGCCGTGGCGGCGACCGACTTTATGGCCCTGCTGCCCATGCTGCACCAGCTAAAAGGCACGGCCGCCACGCTGGGCGTAACCGTGCTGGCAGAGCAGGCCCGCGCCCTCGAACATGCGCTGCGGGCGGGCCATTCCGAAACCGCCGCCGCCGATTTTCGGGCGTTAGTCCATTACTTTGCACACTTCGTGGCCGAATACCCGACCCTCATCGATACTGCAACCGCCTGAGTTCAGTCTCTTTTTTTTGATTTTTGCCCGCCTTGCGGTAGGTTCACCACACGCTCCATCTCACCAGCCATGTCACCCGAAACCGCTCAGAAAACCGTCCTAATTGCCGAAGACAGCTCCGTCATCCTCAACCTTACCCGTAAGATTCTGGAAATGCAGAAGTACAAGATTGTACTCGCCAAAAATGGGGGCGAAGTGCTTAAGCAGCTTGAAGCCAATGCCGTAGACTGTGTCTTGATGGATATCAACATTCCGGTGAAAGACGGCATGGAATGCACCCGCGAAATTCGCGCTCACCACGACCCCAAAATCAACCAGCTGCCCATCATCGCCATCACCGGCAACGCCAACAACTACACGATGGACCAGTTCCGCGAAGCCGGCGTCACCGACTACCTCCCCAAGCCCCTCGATTTTGACGCCCTCGTGCGTGTAGTGCGCCAGTACGTGGGGTGAATGGAATGCTGAATGTTGAGGGTTGAATCTCGTCTTTTATTGTTGGTGATTGAGTGCTTGGTCGTGGGTTTAAGATGACGGAGCCTGCTTACTTCGGATGACGTGCAACAATGCCCGCTTAGCATTCAACATTCAAAACTCAACATTGCAAAAAATGACCGTTACTTTCCTCGGTACCGGTACTTCGTCGGGGGTGCCGATGATTGGTTGCACCTGCCCGGTGTGCCGCTCCCTCGACCCGCGCGACCAGCGCCTGCGTACGGCGGTGCACATTGCCGTCGAAGGCCGCAGCCTGGTGGTTGACGCCGGTCCCGATTTTCGGCAGCAGATGCTGCGCGCCCGCGTGGCCCAACTCGACGCTTTGCTGTTTACTCACGAGCACAAAGACCACACGGCGGGCCTCGACGACGTGCGGGCCTACAATTTCCGGCAGCAGCAGGCCCTGCCCGTTTTTGCCGAGCCCCGGGTGCTGGCGCAGCTGCAACGCGAGTTTGCCTACGTGTTTGCGGCCCACAAGTACCCCGGCGTGCCCCAGCTCACGCTGCACCCCATCGAGCGCGACGACGTGCCGTTTGAGGTGCTGGGCCTGCCCGTGCAGCCCCTGCGGGCGCTGCACCACAAGCTGCCCGTGCTGGGCTTCCGCCTCGGCGGCTTTGCCTACCTCACCGACGCCAACCACCTGGGTCCCGAAACCATGGACCAGCTGCGCGGGGCCGACACCGTAGTGCTGAATGCGCTCCGCCGCGAGTCGCACATCTCGCATTTTACCTTGGCCGAAGCCGTCGCCATTCTCGAAGAAGTGAAGCCCCGGCGGGCTTTCCTCACCCACATCAGCCACCAGCTGGGCCGCCACCTGGAGGTAGAAAAAGAATTACCCGCCTGGATTCGGCTGGCCTACGACGGGCTAACGGTGGAGGTGTAGCCGCGTTGGCGGCCGGGTTTTGGCCCGTGCTGTGCCCCAGGGCCGTAGTTTTGCCCCCGCATGAAAAAACTGCTACTTGCGGCCCTCGCCCTGGCGGCCCACCCGGCCCAGGCCCAGAAGCCCGCCCCGCGCCCCGACCAGGGCGCCTACTTCCAGCAGGAAGTCAATTATTCCATCGATGTGAAGCTGGACGACCGCCGCCACGAGCTGCGGGGGCACGAGGATTTGACGTACGTCAACAACTCGGGCAAGCCGCTGGCTTTCATTTGGTTTCACTTGTGGCCCAACGCGTACCACGACAACAGCACCGCCTTCGGCCGGCAGCAGCTGGTGCAGGGCAAGCGGCGGTTTCAGTTTGCCAAGGCCGCCGACCGGGGCTTCATCGACAGCCTGAACTTTGTGGTGGACGGCCAGCCCGCCACCCTCGAATACGACGCTTACAACCCCGACGTGGCCAAGCTGCTGTTGCCCGCGCCGCTGGCCGCCGGGGCGTCGGCGCGCATCAGCACGCCGTTTCGCGTTAAAATTCCGGCCTCTTTTTCGCGCTTCGGCCACGTGGGCCAGAGCTACCAAATCACGCAGTGGTACCCCAAGCCGGCGGTGCTTGACCGGCGCGGCTGGCACCAGATGCCCTACCTCGACCAAGGCGAGTTTTACTCGGAATTTGGCGCGTTTGACGTCAGCATTACCCTGCCCGCCAACTACACGGTAGGAGCCACCGGCGAGCTGCAAAACCCCGACGAGCAGGCCCGCCTGGCCGCGTTGGCCCAGGCCGACGACGCCAAAAAAACCACGGCTGATTTCGGCAAAGACCTGGCCTTTCCGGCCTCGGCCCCCACCACCAAAACCCTGCGCTACCGCCAGGATAAAATCCACGATTTTGCCTGGTTTGCCGACAAGCGCTTTCACGTGCGGCAAAGCGCCGTGACGCTGCCCTCGGGCCGCAAGGTGGCCACCACGGTGCTCTTCACCAACAAAAGCGCCGAGAAGTGGCTCAAGGGCTTGCAGGGCGTGAACGACGCCATCACCTACTACTCGAAATGGGTGGGCGAGTACCCCTACAGCGCCGCCACGGCCGTGGACGGCGCCCTGAGCGCCGGTGGCGGCATGGAGTACCCGATGGTGACCGTGACGCTGCCCGAGGCCATTGTGCACGAGGTGGGCCACAACTGGTTTTACGGCATTCTGGGCTCGAACGAGCGCGATTTTCCGTGGCTGGACGAAGGCCTGAACTCGCTGCTGGAGAACCGCGTGGGCGAGCTGACCGACCGCCACTACGGGATGCTCTCGGAGCCGGCCAAACACCCCCGTTTCGCCCGCGCCTTCGGCATCGACAGCCTGCCCAACGCCGGCCTGGCCCAACTGCCGTACCAGGCCCTGGCCAGCCGGGGGCTCGACCAGCCGGTGCAGGGCCCCACCTCGGTGGCCTACACCACCACAAACTACGGTGTGACGGTGTACGGCAAAACGGCCTCGCTCTTTCGCTACCTGGCCGGCTACCTGGGGCAGGAAAAATTTGACGACGCCATGCGCCTGTACTACACGCGCTGGCAGTTTCGGCACCCTTATCCGGAGGACATGCAGGCTGTGTTCGAGGAAACCACGGGCCAGCGGCTGGGCTGGTTTTTTCAGCAGATGCTGACCGGCACCACCCGTTACGACGCCGATTTGAGCGCCGTGGCCGTGTTCCCCGATGTGGTGAAGGTGCTCGTGCGCACCGACGCCCTGGTGCCTTGGGCCGTGCCCGTGTCGAGCGTGGACGCCCAGGGGCGCATCCTCGAAACCCAGTGGACGCCCGCCTTCGGCAACACCGAGCCCGACCCCGAGGAGGAAGCCACCAGCCAGCTCAACTTTCGCCGCCCCGGCGTGGTGGCCCTCGTGGTGGATGCCGGCTACCTCACGCCCGAGCTGAACCGCCAGAACGACGTGCTGCGCCTCGACAAAGCCACGGTGGCCCTGCCCAAAAAAGGCAAAAAAGCGCAAGCCGCCACCCCCGCCCCCGACCCCACCGCCGGCCTGGGCCGCTTGCGTACCCCGCTGCTGCTGCGCCCGCTGCTGAGCGTGGAGCGCTGGGACCGCCGCACCCTCAACTACGTGCCCGTGCTGGGGGCCAACACCTCCGACAAATTCATGCTGGGCGCGGCGTTTTACGGCAACGTGCTAGCCCCGCGCCGCCTGAGCTACCTGGCCATGCCGATGTACAGCTTTTCGCGCAACGAACTAAACGGTATTGGCACGCTCAGCCTCAATGCCTTGCCCGAGCACATCAGCCGCACCCTCACCATCGCCGCCACGGTGCAGCGCTTCGAGCGCTACCTCAAAATTGAGCCCAGTGTGTCGTTCACGCTGCCGCACACGCCGGGGCACGGCCCCACGCACCGCCTCACGCTGGCCAACACCAACGTGGAATTGCAGGATTTTGACGGCCGCACCCACAACATCCAATCACTGGAATACGCGGGCGGCGGCGGCAACGCCCTGCACGGCTGGAACGCCCACGTCGAGTTTAACCGCTTCACCAGCACCACCATCAGTCCCAGTGCCGCTCAGCCGCTGCTGCTGCGGGCCGAGGCCACTTACCACCGCTATTACGCGGCCAAGCACCAGGTAAAGGTGCGCCTGTTTGGTGGCCGCTTCCTGCAAAACAGCTCCAACGATGAGTTTTTCCTGGGCCTGAGCGGCAGCCCCGACTACCGCCGACAGGCCGTGTTCCTCGACCGCCAGCAAATTTCGCCCACCTTCGCCGCCCAAATTCACCAAACCGACGAGCGCGACGGTGCCTTCCGGGCCTTCCTGCCCGTGGCCAGCCAAAAGTGGCTCAGCACCCTGAACATTCAGGCCGACCTGCCCGTGACCAAGCTGGCTGTTTTTGCCGATTTCGGCCTCACCGCCGACAATGTGCTGCTGCCCGGCGCCGACCGCCGCGCCCAGAATAGCTTCTACGACGCGGGCCTGCTGCTGCCGCTCGGCGGCATCCTCACATTTTACTTGCCCGTGGCCGGCTCGCAGTACGCCAGCGGCCTGCCCGCTTCCCGCCAGGACTTTACCGATAACATTCGCTTCTCGCTCCGGCTCGATAAGCTGAGCCCGTTCAGGCTTTTGGACGGGCAGCTAGGTCGGTAAGGCGGGTCAGTGGTCGGGCGAATCGCCCGAAGGGCTTCGTCCGGCCACTGCCGTATG
>JANXUO010000003.1 GCA_025356245.1 Hymenobacter sp. | reverse complement strand
GGCTTGCCCCCGCCCGAATCGTCGAACGGCTACCGTTGAACGGCAGTAGCCCAGACAAAGTCAATGAGCCAAACGAAACCAGTGTCACGGGCGGGGGCAAGCCCCGCCCCTACGCCACCCGTCTTGCCGGTCTCGAACCCTTCAACATCAACGCCGACAGCCTGTTCGTGAACATTGGCGAGCGCTGCAACGTGACCGGCTCGCGGGCCTTTGCGCGGCTCATTCGCAGCGGCGACTACGATGCGGCCCTGGCCGTGGCCCGCGCCCAGGTGGAGGGCGGGGCGCAAATCCTCGACATCAACATGGACGAGGGAATGCTGGACTCGGAGCAGGCGATGACGACCTTTTTGCATCTGATTGCCTCGGAACCAGACATTTCGCGGGTGCCGCTGATGATTGACTCCTCGAAGTGGAGCGTACTGGAAGCGGGTTTGAAGTGCGTTCAGGGCAAGTCCATCGTCAATTCCATCTCGCTGAAAGAAGGGCCGGAAGTGTTTTTGCAACGCGCCCGCACCGTGCGCCAGTACGGCGCGGCGGTAGTGGTGATGGCCTTCGACGAGGACGGGCAGGCCGACACCCTGGCCCGGCGCCAGGCCATCTGCCAGCGCAGCTACGACCTGCTGCGGAGCATCGACTTCCCGGCCGAAGACATCATTTTCGACCCCAACATCCTCATCGTCGGCACCGGCATGGAGGAGCACCGCAACTACGCCCTCGACTTTATCGAGGCCGTGCGCTGGATTAAGGGCCACCTGCCGGGTGCCCTCACCAGCGGCGGCGTCAGCAACATCAGCTTCTCGTTCCGGGGCAACGAGGCGGTGCGCGAAGCCATGCACGCAGCCTTCCTCTACCACGCCATTGGAGCCGGGCTCGACATGGGCATCGTGAACGCCAATCAGTTGGCGGTGTACGACGAGATTGCGCCCGAAATGCTGGTGCTGATAGAAGACGTGCTCCTCAACCGCCGCGCCGACGCCACCGAACGCCTCGTGGAGTTTGCCGAAACCGTAAAAGGCCAGGCCAGCGAAAAGCAAGCTCCGGATGCCGAGAAGCTGGCCTGGCGCAACCTGCCGGTGAGCGAGCGGCTGCAACACGCCCTCATCAAGGGCATTACCGATTTTATTGACGAGGATACCGAGGAAGTACGCCAGCAGGTGAGCCGCCCACTCGACGTGATTGAAGGCCCGCTGATGGCGGGCATGAACGTGGTGGGCGACCTGTTTGGGGCGGGCAAGATGTTTTTGCCCCAGGTGGTGAAATCGGCGCGGGTGATGAAGAAAGCGGTGGCCTACCTGGGGCCTTTTTTGCTGGCCGACAAGCGCGGACAGGAGCGACAAACAGCCGGTAAAATCCTGCTGGCCACGGTGAAGGGCGACGTGCACGACATCGGCAAAAACATTGTAGGCGTGGTGCTGGCCTGCAACAATTTCGACATCATCGACCTGGGCGTGATGGTGCCGCTCGACCGGATTCTGGACGAGGCCCAGCGCCAGGGCGTGGACTTGATTGGCCTCAGCGGCCTCATCACGCCCAGCCTCGACGAGATGGTGTACGTGGCGCAGGCCATGCAGAAACGCGGCCTCACCCAGCCGCTGCTCATTGGCGGGGCCACCACCTCGCGGCTGCACACGGCCGTCAAAATTGCCCCGGCTTATGCTGGAGCAGTGGTGCACGTCAACGACGCCTCGCGCAGCGTGGGCGTGGCGGCGGGCCTGCTGGGCAGCGGCGCCGCTGCCTACGCCCAAACCGTGGCCGACGACTACAACGCCCTGCGCCACGACTACGCCGGGCGACAGCGCGACAAGGCCTATCTGACTATCGACCAGGCCCGTGCCAACGGCTTTAAGATTGACTGGGCCGCTGCGCCCATCACCAAGCCCAGCTTTTTGGGCACCCGAGTGCTGGAGAATTACGACCTCGCCGAGCTGGCCCGCTACATCGACTGGACGCCGTTTTTTCATACCTGGGAGCTGAAGGGCCGCTACCCGCGCATCCTGGAAGATGCGACGCTGGGCGAGGCCGCCACCCGGCTGTTTGCCGATGCCCAGGCCATGCTGGCCGACATCATCGCCCACAAAAAGATACAGGCGCGGGCCGTGCTGGGCTTCTGGCCCGCCAACACCGTTGGCCACGACACCATCGAAATTTACGCCGATGACACCCGCGAAACGCTTGCCAATGAGTTTTTTACCCTGCGCCAGCAAGGCGAAAAGGGTCCCGGCATCCCCAACCTGGCTTTCAGCGACTTCCTGGCCCCCAAAGCCTCGGGCCGCGCCGACTACCTCGGCGGCTTTGCCGTGACGGCCGGGCTGGGCATCGAGGAAATGCTGGCCCGGTTTGAGGCCGACCACGACGACTACTCCAGCATCATGGCCAAGGCCCTGGCCGACCGCCTGGCCGAGGCCTTTGCCGAACGCCTGCACCAGCGTGTGCGCGAGGAGTTCTGGGGCTACGCGGCGGGCGAAAACCTGAGCGGCGACGACCTCATTCAGGAAAAATACCAGGGCGTGCGCCCCGCCCCCGGCTACCCCGGCTGCCCCGACCACACCGAGAAAGTCACGCTCTTTCAGCTACTCGACGCGGAGGCCGGTACCGGAATCACCCTCACCGAAAACCTGGCCATGTACCCCGCCGCCTCGGTGAGCGGCATGTACTACGCTCATCCTGACAGCCGCTATTTCGGCCTCGGCCGCGTGGGGCTCGACCAGGTGACGGATTTGGCGGCGCGGAAGCAGATGCCGGTGCCGGAGCTGGAGCGCTGGCTGATGCCGAATTTGAATTACGAGCCCGCGTAACACGAAACTCCGTTTCGCGGCGAGTGCAACGAGCATCTCGCGTAGCGACTCCACCTAAACTCCCAAGCCATCCTTACTTCAATTCGCGCTTTGCGCGACGCGAAACGGAATTTCGCGGTACACCGCCCCATGAAAGTAACCGAACACCTGACCAACGCCGCCGGCAAAACGCTCTTCTCGTTTGAGGTGCTGCCGCCGCGTAAGGGCGAAACCATCGACAACCTCTTCCGCAACATCGAGCCGCTGCTGGAATTCAAGCCACCGTTTATCGACGTGACCTACCACCGCGAGGAGTTTGTGCTGCGCGAGCGGCCCGGCGGGGGCTTTGTGCGCCGCGCTGTGCGCAAGCGGCCGGGCACGGTGGCCATTTGCGCGGCCATCAAAAACCGCTTCGACGTGGATACCGTGCCGCACCTCATCTGCGGGGGCTTTTCGAAGGAAGAAACCGAGAACGCGCTGATTGACCTGCACTTTCTGGGCATCAACAACGTGCTGGCCCTGCGCGGCGACCCCGTCAAAACCGAGCCCCACTTCCAGCCCCACGCCGAGGGCCACGCTTACGCCGACGGCCTCATCACCCAGATTGCGGCCCTCAACGGCGGCCGCTACCACGACCACGACGAGAACTTCCAGGCCGACGGGGCCGACGCCTGGGCGGCCGACTTCTGCATCGGCACGGCCGGCTACCCCGAGAAGCACTTCGAGGCCCCCAACATGGGCTCCGACATTCGCTACCTGAAGCGAAAAATCGACGCCGGGGCCGACTACATCGTGACCCAGATGTTTTTCGACAACGAGGAATTTTTCAAGTTTGAGCGCAGCTGCCGGGCGGCGGGCATCGACGTGCCCATCATTCCCGGCCTCAAGCCGCTCACGGCCAAAGGCCAGCTCACGGCCTTGCCCCGCACGTTTTACCTCAACCTGCCCGAAGCCCTGACCGAAGCCGTGGCCCAGTGTTCCGACAACGATGCCGTGCGGCAGGTGGGCATCGAGTGGTGCCTCACCCAAAGCCGCGAGCTGATGGCCCACGGCGTGCCCGGCCTGCACTACTACTCGATGGGCAAGGCCGAAAGCATCCGCAAAGTAGCCAAGGAGCTGTTTTGAGGGCCGCAAGACCCTAACCCATTTGATTGACGCTGCGTTAGCGGCAGGTATTTGCCCCCCGGTTATGGTTATGCTCGACGACCTGTTTGCCCAACTACGCACGGCCTCGGCCCCGGCCGAAATTGAGGCCCTGCAAAGCGGCGTGTGGCAGCTGTGGCTCACGCCGCCGTCCGGCCCCGGAGCGCAGGCCCTGGCCAAGGAGCTGGAAGCCGGGATGCGGGCCTTGCAGGCCGACGACCTGAGCCGCGCCATTGCCACCTTCGGCACCCTCATCGCCGCGGCCCCTGCCTGGGCCGAAGCCTGGAACAAGCGCGCCACGGCCTATTACCTGCGCGGCGAGTACCGCGCCTCCCTGGCCGACATTGTCGAAACCCTGCGCCGCGAGCCCCGCCACTTTGGGGCCTTAGGCGGGCAAGTGGCCATCCTTCGGCAACTGGGCGCCCCCCGGCAAGCGCTGGCCGTGTTGGGCAAGCTAGCTGCCCTGTGCCCCCACCTGCCGGGCCTGCGCGAGCAGCAGCACACCCTGCGCGAAGAGCTGGACGAGGGTTAGCCGCTTTGCTTGATGAGGAATGAGGAATTGACCAAAACCGCCAATTCCTCATTGATTTCAACGCCGGACCACGGGGTACAGGGCTTCACGATTGGTCACCAGCAGCAGTTCCTGCGTGTCGAGATTGAAGGCCGCGAGGTGGCGCAGCTCGGGGTTGTGGCGGTACACGCAGCCGGCATCGAGGCAGATGGCGTCGGCGCGGGCAGCTACACGGGCCTGCACCGTAGCCGTGGGGGTGGGCACGTGGCCGTGCAGCAGGCGGCGGCCTCCCAGCTTGCTGGAATCGTACACAAAATGCTTAATGTTGAGCATAGTGTGATGGTCCTGGTGCATTTCGGCGCGGGGCTGCCTGAAGTCGTAACCCGCGTGCACCAGCACGTAATCGGGCAGCTCCCACTCAAAGGGCAGCGCCTCGAGCCAGGCCAGGTAGCGGGCAGGCAGGGCGGTGGCCTGGGCAACGCCGAAGCTGCGCAGGGTAAGCGCCCGCTCGTCGGGAGGCAGCCACAGCTTGTTGGCGTGGCCCCGGGCGGCGTCGAGCAGCTCCTGGTCGTGGTTGCCGCGCAGGCAGTGCAGGCGGTAGCCGGTGGCCTGCAAGTGCAGGAGGTAATCGAGGGTTTCGCGGCTCTGCGGGCCTTTGTTTACGTAGTCGCCGAGGAGGTAGAGGTCGTCGGCGCGGGTGAGGGCCAGTACGTTCTCCACCAGGTGCCGGAAGGTGGCCAGGCAGCCGTGGAGGTCGGTAGTAGCGTAGCGGGCCACGGGAGTGGGCGCTTACTTCATCAAAACCCCGGTGGCCATATCGCTCTTACCAGTGTCCTTGAAGATGATGGCCAGGGCCAGCACCAGCACCACCACTAGGAACATCAGCAGCCGCAGAATCATGGTGTTGCGCGAGGCCGTGGTGCCGCCCTTTTTGCGCTTGCCGGACTTGCGCTGGCGCGTAGAGGGGTACGGACGGCGAAAAGGGGACTCTCGGTTGCTCATGTTGTAGCGGAGGAATGAAGCCACAAAGGCTGCCGGGGCCGCAGGCGCGGAAGAGGGCCCGGTCAGGCGTTGGTAATCAATCCGTCAAAGATAAGAAGGGCTGGCGTAACATCAACCCGCGGCCAGGGCCAACACCTGCTCCAGCAGGGTGCGGGTGTTGGTGAGGCGCGGTATTTTGTGCTGCCCGCCCAGCTTGCCCTGCTGGCCCAGCCAGCGCTCGAAGGTGCCGGGCGGCAGCACGTGCAGCCGGGGCGGGGCCAGGGCCAGGTTGCGGTGGCGTTTGGCGGCGTAGTCGGAATTAAGGGCTTGCAGCGCCGCATCGAGGGCCTCGGCAAAGGCCGGCGGGCTGGCCGGGGGCGGCCCGGCAAACTCCACGGCCCACTCGTGCCCGCCCCGCGAGGCGGCGTCCAGGCCAAACCACACGGGAGCGGCCGTGAAGTCGCGCACGGCGGTACCGGTGGCGCGGCAGGCAGCGGCCACGGCAGCTTCGGCATTTTCCACCATCACCTCCTCGCCAAAAGCATTGAGGAAGTGGCGGGTGCGCCCCGTGATGCGCACCCGGTACGGGGCCAGGCTGGTAAAGCGCACCGTGTCGCCGACGGCGTAGCGCCAGAGGCCGGCGTTGGTGCTGATGACGAGGGCGTAGCTGGGGCCGATTTGCACGTCGCGCAGGGCCAGGGCCTGAGGGTCGGGTGCGTCCCACTGGTCGGCGGGCAGGAATTCGTAGTAAATGCCGTGGTCGAGGAGCAGGAGCAGGTCGGGGCAATCGGGCTGGTCTTGCAGGGCAAAGTAGCCTTCGGAGGCGTTGTAGATTTCGAGGTAGCGCATGGCCGGGCTGGGCACCAGGCTGGCGTAAAGCGCCCGGTAGGGCTCGAAGGCCACGGCTCCGTGCAGAAACAGGCCCAGGTGCGGCCACACATCCAGGATGGTATCGGCCCCGGCCAGGGCCACCACGCGGCGCAGCAGCAGGGTCATCCAGGTGGGCACGCCGGCCAGCACGCGCACGTCCTGGCGCAGCACGTGCCGGGCAATGCGCTCGATTTTTTCTTCCCACTCCGGCAGCAGGGCCAGGGCGCGGGGGGGCGTGCGCAGGGCTTCGGCCCAGGGCGGCAGCTCGTGCATGATGATGGCCGACACATCGCCGGCCAGGGCAGGGCCGCCGAGCGGGGCCGGGGCCAGCGCCCCGCCCAGGCTCAGGGTTTTGCCGGCCAGCAGGCGGGCCTGGGGGTAGAGGTGGGTGCTGAGGGCCAGCATGTCGCGGCCGGCGCGGTAGTGGCACTGCCGCAGGCTTTCGGGGCTCACCGGGATGTACTTGCTGCGGGCGTTGGTGGTGCCGCTGCTCTGGGCAAACCACGCCGGGCGGCCGGGCCAGAGCACATCCGCCGCCCCGCGCAGCACCCGCTCCAGCTCCGGATATAGCTGCTCGTAGGTGCGCACGGGCACCCGGCGGGCAAAGGCCGCCGCCGCCGGGGCTTCGCCGAAGCCGTAGCGGCGGCCCCACTCCGTGGCCTGGGCGCGGGCCAGCAGCCCGGCCAGCACCCGCGCCTGGGTTTCGTGGGGCTGCGCCCGCACCCGCGCCAGCCGGGGCAGGCTTTCGAGCTGAACGAAGCGGGCAAGGAGTTGGTCGAGCAAGGGGGAAGTAAGCGGTGGCGGGTGTTGAGTGTTGAGTGTTGGGGGTTGGGGGTTGGGTTTTTAGATGGTGAGGGGCGCATCCTACCCCGAAGGGGTTGCACAACGAAGCCCAGGGTTGGCGACCAACGGGAGCCTACCCTGGGTCAGCGGAGGAGTTTACCCGAACCCCAACGGGGTTCCACCACCGTTGAACAATGCCGGAGTGCCCGGCGGCACCGGGCCGCGGCGGTGGAACCCCGTTGGGGTTCGGGCCGGACGAGGACGCGGAACCCAGGGTAGGCTCCCGTTGGTCGCCAACCCTGGGCTTCGTTGTGCAACCCCCTTCGGGGTAGAATCCGCCCCCTACCGTCTCACCCCCTCAGCCCCCTCACTCCACCACCAGGCGCTGGCACTAACCCGACCGGGCGCGAAGATAGGGCGGCCCCGCCCCGCCGGCCCCAAAAAAACCCCCGGCACGGGGCCGGGGGTAGTTTGGGTTATTGACAACGCGGGGGCCGGGGCCTTAGCCGCGCACGGCCACCGTGGCCGTGGCCGAGAGGTCGCCCACGGCCACGTCGCGCTCGGCAAAGTAGGCGCGGTAGTGGCGGTCTTCGGGCTGGCCGGGCACGAGGTTGGGGCGGGTGTCGTGGTAGGGCGAAAACGTGTCGAGGCCCAGCAGCGTGAACTCCTTTTCGTCGCCCCGGCTGCTGTGGAGCAGGATGCCCTGGTGGCCGTGTTTCTGAAACTTGACCACAACGTGGCCGGCCTCCAGGCTCAGGGCCAGCACGGGGGCTTCGGCCCCAACTTTTTGCTGCGGGTCGGTGTCGGCCCCCACGCAGTGCAGCGTTTCAAGCTGGGCCGGCGTAACGCCGGGCGTGGCCTTGAGCTGCTTGACGAAGGCGCGGGCCGCGTCTTCCGAGGGGCGGTTTTGAGCCTGGGCGGTTTTGCTGGCCGCCTGGGCAGCGGTGCGGGCGGCCTCGGCGGCGGCATCGGCCACGAGCCAGGCCTGGGCTTCGGCGGTGGCCGGGCCGGCATCGAGCTTGAGGGCGGCGGCCACGGCGGTCACGGCGGCCACAAAGTTGGTGTACCAGGCGCGGCGGGCGGCTACGCGGGACGGGAACCAGTCTTTTTCCATGAGAAGCAAAGGAGTGAAAAGATGAAAAACGCCCGGCCACCCGGCCCGACTTCACAAATATATAACCGCTGCCCGTTATATTTCGCTACCGGGACCGTTTGGCAGGCGACGGAGCTGCCGCTAAACCTATTGGAGCGGTTCCCGGCACAGTTTGATGACACACGCAACGCGCCCACCAACTTGGAAATCGCCCCAAACGGGGCCAGAAACACCCCGAACACCGTCAGAAACACCCCGAACACCACCAAGGGCACCCCGGATGCCGCCAGGAGCGCCCCGGATGCGGCCAGGGGCGCCCCGGATGCCGCCAGGGGCGCCCCGGATGCCGCCAGGGGCACCCCGGATGCGGCCAGGGGCGCCCCGAATGCCGCCAGGGGTGCCCCGAATGCGGCCAGGGGCACCCCGGATGCGGCCAGGGGCACCCTTGCCTCAAGGGGCTGTTTGGTTGTGCCCGGACAGCTGGCGCGGGGCTTCACGCCGACCTCGGCTTTGCTGATGTTTACGCCCGCTGCCAGCGCCGTTGGTTATACCATCGCCCTGGCCGCAGCCGGCGGGGGGGGGGGTGAACAACCGTGCCCCGCCGGCCCACGCACCGGCGCGGGCCGGCGCGCTAGCTGCGCCCCTGGGCAGCAGCCTGGAGCCGGGCATTTACCTCCACCGGCCCCAGAATGGCCAACGTCTCAAACAAGTCCGGCCCGGCGGCGGCTCCGGTCACGGCCACGCGCAGGGCCTGCAGCGTCTGGCCGATTTTCAGCTCGTGCTCCTCCGTCACGGTAGTCAGGAAGCCTTTGAGGTCTTCGGCCGGGGGGAAGGCTTCGCCGCCCGCCTCCTGGGCGTAGTCGGCGATGAGCTGGCCGTAGTCGACCAGCACAGCGGCCACGGCGGGCGTCCACTTCTTGGCCATCACCGCTTCGTCGTACTCCGTGGGGGCCTCGAAGAAGTACTTGGCTTCCTGCCAGAAATCCTGCGGGAAGCTCACGCGCTCCTTCATCACGCCCACAATCTGCTCGGCCTTGGCCGGGTCGCAGTGCAGGCCGTGCGCGGCCAGGCCGGCCAGCAGGTAGGGGGCCAGCTCGGCGTCGGGCTTGGCCCGCAGGTAGTGTTCGTTGAACCACTTGGCCTTGTTCTGGTCGAATTTGGCGGGCGACTTGCTCACCCGGTCAATCGAGAAGGCTTCAATCAGCTCCTCCATCGAAAAAATCTCCTGGGCCGTGCCGGGGTTCCAACCCAGGAAGGCCAGGAAGTTTATCAGCGCGTCGGGCAGGTAGCCGTCTTCGCGGTAGCCGCGGCTCACGGTGGGCTCGCCGGTTTCGGCGTCGGTGCCGTGCCATTCGAGCGGGAAAACGGGGAAGCCCAGCCGGTCGCCGTCGCGCTTGGATAGTTTGCCGGTGCCGTCGGGCTTGAGCAGCAGCGGCAGGTGGGCAAACTGCGGCATGGTGCTTTCCCAGCCCAAATAGCGGTACAGCAGCACGTGCAGCGGGGCCGAGGGCAGCCACTCCTCGCCCCGGATGACGTGCGAGATTTCCATCAGGTGGTCGTCCACGATGTTGGCCAGGTGGTAGGTCGGCATCCCGTCCGACTTCATCAGCACCTTGTCGTCGATGGCGCTCGAATGCACCACCACCCAGCCGCGTATCATGTCCTGAAACCGCACCTCCTCCTTGCGCGGCACTTTGAGGCGGATGACGTAGGGCGTGTTGGCCGCCAGCAGGGCCTGCACCTCGTTCTCGGGCAAGGTGAGGGAATTGCGCATCTGGGTGCGCGTGATGGCGTTGTACTGCGGGTTGGGCACCTTGGCCGCTTGCAGGCGGGCGCGCATGGCGTCCAGCTCCTCGGGGGTGTCGAAGGCGTAGTAGCCGTTGCCCTCGGCAATGAGCTGGTCGGCGTACTGCCGGTACAGGGGCTTGCGCTCGCTCTGCCGGTAGGGGGCGTGGGGGCCGCCCACGCCCTGGCCCTCGTCAATCACGATGCCGCACCAGGCCAGGGCTTCGAGGATGTATTCTTCGGCCCCCGGCACGAAGCGGTTCTGGTCGGTGTCCTCGATGCGGAGCAGCATCTTGCCGCCCAGCTTGCGGGCCAGCAGGTAGTTGTAAAGGGCCGTGCGCACGCCGCCAATGTGGAGCGGGCCGGTGGGCGAGGGCGCAAAGCGCACCCGAACGGGTCGGTCAGTCATGCCGCAAAGTTACGGCGGGGCAGTGGTCGGGCGAATTCCGCGAAGCGGTTCGTCCGGCCACTGGCCTATGCTGCCCACGCACTGGCGCAGACTGCCCATACGCGGGTCGTTCAAC
>JANXUO010000674.1 GCA_025356245.1 Hymenobacter sp. | reverse complement strand
GATACGGGTATGCGGCGTGATGAGGTCGAGGCTGTCGAGGCGAATCTGCACCGAGTCGTACACCACCGCCGCCCGCCACGAATCGACCCGAAAGCCGCTGCTTTCGCGGCCCGCCAGGTTATCGACCAGGGCCGTGGTGCGGTTTTCGGAGAAGGCGAAGTTGCGCGTGTTAAGCACCAAATCGGTAAAGTCCAGGTGGTTGTAGTCGAGGGCCGGCAGGCGGGTGCGCTGCCGGGGCTGGTTGAAGTTGTCGAACTTTACGGCCAGGCCGCTGATGGCCGACTCTTCCAGCGTGACGCGCCAGCGCAGGGGCTGGCCGGGGGCAGCGGTGGCGGCGCGGGCCTGGTCGGTTGCCGCGTCGAGCTTGCGCACCAACTCGGCCGGGTTCACCACCCGCTGGGCCACCGGCACGGCTTCGTTTTGCGCGTAGGCAAACGTTGTTTTAGTCAGCGTCAGCTTCTGCAAATCGACTCGCTGGCGCTGCAAATCAATGTTTCGGGCCGTGATGGCCGCCTGCCCGATGGTGGTAGCAATGTACTGGGCCCCCGGGGCATTGCGGTAGCTGAAGGCCACCGAATCGAGCGTCAATTCCCGTAATCCAACCTGCACGGTGAGCGGGGCGGGGGGCGCGGAACTGGCCACCTCGGGCGCCGTTTTGGTTTGCCGGATGCTGATGGCCGTGCGCCGCAAGGCCGCCTTATCCACCTTATACACCGACTTATCCACATCCACGGCCTCCATGTTGATAACTGCCAGGCCGATGCGGGCGCGGGTGTCGGTGCCGGTCACGGCATCGAGCTGCGTGAAATACACACGCGCCAGCCGCACGTCGCCGATATTGTACTTGATGCCCGAGGCCGTGGTGTCGACCGGCGCAGCGGGGTCGGCGAAGGCCCGCACGATGAAATCGTAGTTGTTCACCGAGTCGGGCTCGGTGCGGGTGAGGCGCACCCGGCCGTCGGTCAGCTCCAAGCTACTGATGCTGACTTGCTTGTGGATAAGTGCCCACAGGTCGAGACTAACGCCGAGGTGGCCCACGGCCAGCAGCGTGTCGCGGCGCTGGTCGGCCAGGTACACGTCATCGAGGTTGAGGGCGTGGCGGAAATCGGTCCGGAAACGGCCGATGCGCACGTCGGTTTTGAGCTTGTCGCGCAGGTAACTTTCGGCCTTACGGGCCACAAAATCCTGCGTTCCGTCAAACTGCAGGGCAATTACCACGCCTACCACCAACAGCAACACCAAGCCTAAAAGCCCAAAAACAACATACAGAACGCGGCGCAGAACGAGAGGCAAGGCGGAGAAGGTATAACGCGGGTTTTCGGGCCGCGCAAATTGAATCATCAGACTAAAAGCATAGCCAAACAGCGGCTAAACGGCAGAACGATGGTTTGGGTTAGTTCAAGAATGCGGCGCTGTGCAGCCTGCGCTGCAAAGGTCGCCCAACACCGTCAACCCCGCTCTTCACCAAAACCGTCGCAGCCCGGCGCTACCTTCGCTCTCCCAACCTGCCTGCCCCCCATGAAAATCCGTTTCTCGCTCCCTTACCGCACTGTTTTTGGCCAGCGCATTGCCGTTTGCGGCTCGCTGTCGGCCCTAGGCGAATGGCAGCTCGCCGCCGCCCCCGAAATGTTTTACGACGAAACCACTACCTGCTGGGCCGTGGAGGTTGACGTACCCGAAACCAGCAGCACGCTCACCTACAAGTACGTACTCGTCAATTATCAAACCGGAGCGCAGGAGTGGGAAGCAGGCGTCAACCGCACCCTCACTTTGGACGCGACCGCCGCGTCGGCCCTGCACGTGACCGATTTCTGGCGGCCCACGGCCAAGCCCGAGAACGAGCTGCTGACCAACGCCTTCACCCAGGGCTTATTCCGCCGTCCAGAGAAAAAAGAAGCTGTTAGCTCACAGCTGATAGCTGATAGCGCCAAGAAAACCTCGGCCAAAAAGGCTCCGGCCAAAACCAAAAAAACCACCGACACCACCGCCGGGCAGGTCATCTTCCGGCCCCTGGTGCCCCGCGTGGCCCCGCATTTGGGCCTGTGCGTGCTGGGCTCCGACCCCGCCTTGGGCGCATGGAACAACAAAAAGGCCCTCGTCCTCAGCGATGCCGACTACCCCACCTGGCACGGGGCCGTGGCCCTCAAAAACCCCAGCGAGCCCTGCTACTACAAGTACGCGCTTTGGGATGCCGCCGCCGGCCACGCCCTGACGATGGAAACCGGCGAAAACCGCGTGGTGGAGCCCAATGCGCTGGCCGCCGAGCTGTGCCGCTTGCGGCACGACGACGACTACCAGCACCCCGACGCCTGGCGCGGGGCTGGCGTCGCCCTGCCGGTGTTTGCGCTGCGCTCGGCCAACGGCCTGGGCGTGGGCGAGTTTTCCGACCTCAACCTGCTCGTGGACTGGAGCGTGCAAACGGGCCTCAAGCTGGTCCAGATTCTGCCCATCAACGACACCGTGGCCACCCACACCTGGGTCGATAGCTACCCTTACGCCGCCATTTCGGTGTTTGCCCTGCACCCGCAGTTTATTCACCTTGAAGGTATTGCGCCGCTTAAAGATAAAAAGGCCGCCGCCGCCCTGGTCAGTACCAAAGCCGCGTTGAACGCCCAGGACTTCGTGGACTACGAGCCGGTGATGGCCGCCAAGTGGAAGTTCCTCAAGCTACTGTACCAGCAGGAGAAAAAGGCGTTTCTGGCCGATGCGGAGTACCGCGCGTTTTGCGCCAGCCAGGCCGACTGGCTGGTGCCCTACGCCGCGTTTTCGGCGTGGCGCGACCGGTTTGGCACGGCCGATTTCAACCAGTGGCCCGCCGATTTCCGGCAGCCCGGCGACCTGCCCGCCCGCACCGCCGAAACTGCGCCCGACTACGACGAGTACGGCCTGTTTTTCTTCCTGCAATACCACCTCGACAAGCAGCTGCAAGCCGCCGTGGCCTACGCCCGCAGCCGGGGCGTGGTGCTGAAAGGCGACCTGCCCATCGGCATCTACCGCCACTCGG
>JANXUO010000666.1 GCA_025356245.1 Hymenobacter sp. | reverse complement strand
GCTGGTCAGCGACGACCAGGGCGACGCCGTGTTTCGCATCTGGTACGCGGGCGCTTGATGTTGCGCTCGATTTAGGAATGAGGAATTAGCGGCACTATCTTTAATTTCTCATTCTTCACTCCTCATCCCCCACTCCTTCTTGAAACCGAAGCCTCCTGCCAAGCGCACCCTCGGCCGCCGCGAGCTGATTGACCTTCCGGCCTTTGGGCTGGTGGGGGTAGAGGCCAAGGTCGATACCGGGGCCTATACCAGCGCGCTGCATTGCACCGACATTCACGTCGAAACCAACGCCGAAAAAGGGCCCCTGCTGCGTGTGCGGCTGCTCGACCCCGGCCATCCGGCCTTCGACGGCCAACCCCTGACCTTTGCCGCTTTCGGCCTGCGCGACATCCGCTCGTCAAACGGCGAAGTGCAGGAGCGCTACGTCATCCGGGCCGTGGTGCAGCTTTTTGGGGAGAATTTTGAAACCGATTTTTCGCTCTCCAATCGCTCCGACATGCGCTACCCGGTGTTGCTGGGGCGCAGCCTGTTGCGGCAAGGCCGGTTTGTGGTGGATGTGGCCCGGCGCAACCTCTCGGCCAAGGCCCAGGCCCGCCGCCGACAGGCCAAGAAGTAACCCGGCCCCCGGTTTTGGCCGTAGTTTGCAGCCGCAAGCGTTGCCCCTGGCTGTTGCCGTGCCTTCCCGTTCTCTGCCCTCTGCGCCCCCGCCCAACCTTCGTGAAAATCGCCATCCTCTCCCGCGAACCCAAGTCGTACTCGACCCGCCGCTTGGTGGAGGCCGTCGAAGCCAAGGGCCACGAGGCCCGCGTGATTGACCATTTGCAGTGCAACCTGGTTCTCGAAAAAGGCCGGCCCGGCATCATTTACCAGGGCGAACGGCTGGATGGCTTCGACGCCGTGATACCGCGCATCGGGGCCTCGGTTACGTTTTACGGCACGGCTGTGGTGCGGCAGTTCGAGATGATGAAGACGCGCGTGGCGGTAGACAGCCAAGCCATTGTGCGCTCGCGCGACAAGCTGCGCTCGATGCAGATTTTGAGCCGCGCCGGGGTGGGGATGCCCAAAACGGCCTTCACCAACTACTCCGAAGACGTGCCCGCCATGATTGAGCAGGTGGGCGGCGCCCCCGTCATCATCAAGCTCCTCGAGGGCACGCAGGGCCTGGGCGTGGTGCTGGCCGAGAGCGTGAAGGCCGCCACCTCGGTCATCGAAGCCTTTCACAACCTCAAGGCCCGCATTATTGTGCAGGAGTTTATTGCCGAAAGTAAGGGGGCTGACCTGCGGGCCTTTGTGGTGGACGGCGAAGTGGTGGGCGCCATGAAGCGCCAGGGCAAGGAAGGCGAGTTTCGCTCGAACCTGCACCGGGGCGGTACGGGCACGCTCGTCAAGCTGAGCCGCGCCGAAAAGGCCGCCGCCCTGCTCGCTACCAAAGCCCTGGGCTTGGGCATTGCGGGCGTCGATATGCTGCAAAGCCAGCGCGGCCCCCTGGTGCTCGAAGTAAACTCCTCGCCCGGCCTCGAAGGCATCGAGCGCGCCACCCAGCTCGACATTGCCGGGCAGATTATCGACTACACCATTGCCCTGACCGGCCGCAAAAAAGCCCACGCCAAGCCCCGCAAGGCCACCGGCCAGGCCGTGGAGGAGCAACCGGATGTGCCCGAGGGCAAATAAGCGGTTCAATTCCCTTGTGCCAAGGGCGGGCGTTCGGCGTCAAATTATTTCCAGCTTCCACCGTCCCGCCTGTCATGACGCCCGCTGCCGCCATTTACCTCAACGGCCTCGCCATCCACCCCGGCGAGCAGGTGCTGACGCGGCTCATCATCTCCAAGCTGCCCTCGGGCACGGTGATTGACGTGCCGGTGCACGTCATTCGGGCCACGGAGCCGGGGCCGGTGCTGCTGCTGATGGGGGGGATGCACGGCGACGAGGTAAACGGCATCGAAACCGTGCGGCGGCTGGTGCGCCGGACGCTGCTGCGGCCCACGCGGGGCACGGTCATCGCCATTCCGCTGCTTAATATTTACGGGTTTTTGAATTTCAGCCGCGACGTGCCCGACGGCAAGGACGTGAACCGCTCGTTTCCAGGCACGCCGCGCGGCTCGCTGGCCAGCCGCGTGGCCCACCGCTTCATGCGCGAAATCATGCCCTTGATTGACTACGGCATTGATTTTCATACCGGCGGGGCGGCCCGCGCCAACTTCCCACAGGTGCGTTGCCTGCTGGGCGAAGACCCCGCCATCGACGCCCTGGCCGCGGCGTTTGCCGCGCCCTTTACGCTGCACGCGCCGCTGCGGCCCGGCTCGTTGCGCGAGGCGGCCCACGCCCTGGGCAAGCGCCTGATTGTGTACGAAACCGGCGAAAGCCTGCGCCTCGACGCCGCGGGCATTGAGCTGGCCGTGGCCGGCACGCTGCGGGTGCTGCACCACCTGGGCATGGGGCCGGAAGTGGCCCCGGCGGCCGAGCCCACGCGCATTTGCCGCCGCCACCGCTGGCTGCGGGCGCGGGTGGCGGGGCTGTTCCGGGCCCACGTCGGGCTGGGCGAGTTCGTCGAGAAAGGCCAGATTTACGGCTCCGTGGCCGACCCCTACGGCGAACGCGCCCTGCGCCTGGAGTCGCCGGTGAGCGGGTTTGTGATTGGGCTGAACTTCATGCCCGTGGTGAACCAGGGCGATGCGCTGCTGCACGTGGCGGTGG